>JAEUVL010000802.1 GCA_016786965.1 Chitinophagaceae bacterium | reverse complement strand
ATGATGATTGAACAAATGTCAACGCTCAATAAAATTGGCGAAGAATTGGGTAAGATAAATGGCGTGAATGCCATGACAGATGTAACCGGTTTCGGATTACTCGGCCATTTAATAGAAATGGCAGAAGGCAGCGGACTGAGTGCTGAGATTTATTACAACAAGATTCCAAAAGCCGAAGGGGTAACAGATTATATCACCCAGCGTATTTTTCCAGATGCCACCACCCGCAACTGGAATGCTTACAGCGATAAAGTAAAATTTGAAAAAGGTGTGAATGTGATAGAGGCCTTTACGCTATTACCTGATCCACAAACAAATGGTGGTTTGCTGGTGAGTGTAAAGGAGATGGCCCTTGAAGAATTTCAGACGGCATTGCTTGATTTCAATCTTACCGCCTTTAGAGATCCTATTGGCCGTATTATGAGTAGAGGAGAAAAAAAAATCCTTGTAAAGGTCTAACTCTTTCTCTCTAAAAAAATCTCCGCCATCATACACCTTACACTGCCTCCTTCCACCTGTTCAATGGTTGGTACGGCAATAGGCAGCAGCGTGGAATAGGCTTCCAGCATTTCCCGTTGCTCTTTTCTTAGTGAATCATGCGCTTCCTGGCTTAGTATCAAAAATTTTTTACCCTCGTTATTCTTCACCTGCAGCATATTACCGGCAAATCGGTGCATTTGCTCCCGGCTAATTGGAACAATTATATGATTGGTTGATTCTAACAGTTGCCGGATGGCTATCAGCTCCCATTCTTCTTCTATGGCATCTTCGCAAAGCACACAAAAACTATCGCCCAGTGCCATCATCACATTGGTGTGATAGACAGGCATCCCGTTTTTATCTGTTGCCAAAAAAACAATTGCCTGGAACCCGTTGGCTGCCGCATATTTTTCCAATACAGAAAGGCTTGTCCGCTCGGACATACAGGCATAGATCATTTTATGGTCATGGTCTATCACCATACTGCCCGTACCTTCTAAAAACCTTCCTTCGGCTTCGTACTCACTCCAGTCCTGCACATCCTTTACTATAAAATCATTAGACAATTGTGCTAATATTTCTTCCCGCTTTTCTGACCGTCGGTTGGGTGCATACATCGGGTACACAAACACTCTTCCTTCAGGTGAGGTGCTGAGCCAGTTATTGGGAAACAATGCATCGGGCTTGGGCGGATCTGTAGTATCCTCTATCACCAGTACATTAATATCGTGGCTGCGCAATACTTGTACCATATTATCAAACTCTGCTGTTGCTTTTTTCTGTAGCAATTCTTTGCTGATGCCAGGATTGGACTGAAAATAATTATTGGCTGCCGTTTCTTCATTGAAACCAAAAGCTGCGGGACGAACCATTAATATGGTAGAAGGAGTTGGCAAGCAGTTTTACAGTTAATATTTTTCGAGTCGAATAGTCCTGATATGCGGGTTGCAACTTCCGGATATGATTGTTTGCTCCACCAGTTTATATACCTTACCCGTTGCAATGCTATCTTTTTTTATCTGTTCCGCATTTATATAAGTATGATTAAGAAAATGCAGGGTTACAGTATCAGTCGACGTTGATCCTATTTCAAACTGGGCATCATAAGTAAGGCTGTCTGTTGTTACGAGTTTTACCAATTTGGCAGGAAGTATCTCCTCCTTATAGCTACAGGGGCCGCCGGCAGGAATTTCCTTTTCTTTTTTGTTGTTGCAGGCTGCCATGTAAATTAATGGCAGCAGTACTATCCAGCGAAAATTCATGGGGCATATTAAAGAAGTGAATCAATCTTTTTGGCCAATTGATGGTCTTTAGCTGTTACCAGATCACCTGCATCATGGGTGCTAAGCCAGATCTCCACGGTATTGTATACATTCGTCCACAAAGGATGATGATCCATCTTCTCCGCTTCTATCGCCACTCTTGTCATAAAGGCAAATGCTTCGCTGAAATTCTTAAATTGAATTTTCCGGTATAGTTTATTGTCGGCTTCTGTCCACATGTAATTTGAGATTTTGTATTTGAATTTAAAACACAAGGTGCTCCTTG
>JAEUVL010000789.1 GCA_016786965.1 Chitinophagaceae bacterium | reverse complement strand
GGGCGATGCAATACTTTGCTTAAAAAATTCATTGGTGAAGGAGTATGGGTAAGTGCTGCCAATCCTGCCTGGTAGATAGCCGTTAATAAAAAACCACAGGCGAGTCCGCAGCTCTCAGACGAATAATACACATTACCCTTGCTGCCATCTTTTTTAATTTCATAGCTTTTTTTAAAAACAATAATTAAATATGGAGCAATCTCCAGGAACTCTTTATTCCAATCTGTTTGTAATGGCTGCAGATCTGCCAACCACTCTTCCGGCATCCTGCCATTGTAACTTTCCTTTTCTTCCTTTTCAGCTTCTGTTCTTATCTGTTTTTTGATGACGGGGTCGCTGACCACACAAAATGTCCAGGGTTGTTTATGTGCACCACTTGGAGCCGTGGAGGCAGTGCGGATGACATTCTCTATCACCTCTTTTGGTACAGGGGTATCTGAAAAATCACGAACCGTCCTTCGTTTATCCATCCATTCATAATAAGTCCTAGTGCGGATGAGCATTTCTTCCGGAGAAAATGATTCTGATTGATATTGGATGAACGGAAACCCATTATGCAACTTTGTTTTTGCCATAACATCTATTTAGCGAAATTTACCACTTCAAACAATAATGCATGAATAAAAAATTGCTTTCAGGATTGGTTGCCATTTTATTGTCTCTGACTGTTGCTGCACAGCCTGACCGCTGGCAGCAGCGGGTAAAGTACACCATGAACATTGATATGAATGTGCAAACCAACCGTTTTACCGGAAAACAAAAACTGGAATACACTAACAATTCGCCCGACACACTCACTAAAGTCTATTACCACTTATATTTCAATGCTTTCCAGCCTGGCAGTATGATGGATACCCGCAGCCGCAGGCAGGGTGCCGTAAATGGGCCCGGAGGCAGACCTGATTGGGACGGACGGGTAAAAGACAGGATCGCTAATTTAAAACCAGACGAGATCGGTTACCAGAAGATACTTTCCCTAAAAATGAACGGCCGGTTGCAATCCTTCAAAATGATGGAAACCATCCTGGAAGTGAAGCTTGATAAACCAATTTTGCCCAAAGCCAAAGCGGTATTTGATATGGAGTTTGAGGCCCAAGTCCCACTGCAGATTCGTCGTAGTGGCAGGGATAATCCTGCGTCTAAAGTTCGCTATTCTATGAGCCAATGGTACCCTAAACTATGCGAATATGACTATGAAGGTTGGCATCCGACACCCTATGTTGGCCGGGAGTTTTATGGTGTGTGGGGCGATTTTGATGTAAGTATCAGTATTGATAAAAAGTATATACTTGGTGGCACAGGTTATCTGCAAAATGCTAACCAGATCGGGTACGGCTATGAAGCGAAAGATGCAAAGGTGTCGAGGCCTGCCGGTGAAAAAATGACCTGGCGTTTTTTTGCACCTAATGTGCATGATTTCATGTGGGCCGCCGATCCTGAATTCATTCATGTAACCCGTCAGTTAAGAGACAGTCTTACTATTCACCTGCTATATAAAAAAACCAATGAGCCGGAGAAAGACTGGCTGGACGTACTGGATATGGCAGAAAGAGCATTGCCATTCATTGAAAAAACATTCGGGCAGTACCCTTATAAGCAATTTTCATTTATTCATGGCGGTGATGGTGGTATGGAATACCCGATGGCCACTTTGTGCATAGGGCCAGGCGCCGCACTTCATGAGTGGATGCATAGCTGGTATTACGGTTTGCTTGGCACCAATGAATCCTTATATCCATGGATGGATGAAGGCTTCACACAATATGCAGAAGAAAGAATTTTTGTTTATTTAACTAATAAGGAAGGATTCGCCCAGGCAGATAATTATGCCAGTTACTTTTCCCTTGTCAAAAGCGGTAAGGAAGAACCGCTTACCACTCATGCAGATCATTATAACCTGAATGCGGCCTATGGTCCGGCTGTATATTCTAAAGGAGCCGTATTTGTAGAGCAGTTGGGATATATAGTCGGGGCGCCAGTGCGTGATAAGATACTGCTTGAGTATTACAAGCAATGGCGTTTCAAGCATCCGAATGCATCAGACTTTATGCGTATTGCAGAAAAAGTAAGTGATATGAAACTGGATTGGTATAAAGAATACTGGATCAATTCTACTAAAACCATTGACTATAAAATTGACAGCCTGTGGGAAGAAGGAGGTAAGACAAAGATCCGCCTGAACAGGGTCGGACTGATGCCAATGCCAATTGATTTGCAACTAACCTTCAAGGATGGTACAAAAGAACTCCATTATGTTCCGTTGAACCTGATGTATGGTGATAAACCAGTTGAGGATACAGCCATTTCCCGGATAACATATGAGCCATGGAAATGGACCCATAGCACCTACACAATTGAGACAAGTAGAAAGCTAACAGACTTTACGGTTGTGGAAATAGACCCTTCTTTGCGGCTGGCTGATGTAGATAGAAAGAATAACCGTTTGGAATTGAAATGGTAAATGAAAAAATGCTCATAAGAGTAAAGCCCTCCGGTATGACGCGGAGGGCTTTTACTTTTTCGAAAAGGCCCCTTTTTCGTTTGTTGCCCGAAAAATTTAATTTATCGGGCGGCACAGGATGAGGTTAACAGTTAATGGTCAAGGGGACAATACTTTTTGCTTACTGAGTCAAAATTAGAGGTAACCAATACCTGTAACAATACCCCATTAGTGGTATTTTTAATGAAGAAGGCATTTTTTTGGCCGCAAAATCCCGCAAAAACTATCTGCCGTAAAACTTATTGACGGCAGCCACCCGGTTAGAAACGTGGAGTTTTTCATAAATATGATACACATGTTTGCGTACCGTTTCCGGGCTTAAAAACAATTGAGATGCGATCTCTTTATACATCAGTCCTTTAGAGAGGTGTTCTAAAATCTCTTTTTCCCGGGCACTCAGCAACTCAAGTTTTTCTGCATCATTATTACTGGCAGCTTGTTTTTGCTGAAAGGCCGCCACCACTTTGCGGGCTATCTGGCTGCTCATTGGGGCGCCGCCCTCGTATAATTCTTTGATGGCATCTAGTAATTTAGAAGGATCGGTCTTTTTTAAAATATAGCCGCTGGCACCGGCGCTAAGGGCCTCGAATATCTTTTCATCTTCTTCATACACAGTACACATCATAAAGTTGGTACCCGGTATTCGGGGCTTTAATACTTTTACCACATCAATGCCATTTTCCACGGTACCCAAATTGATGTCCATCAGCACCACATCAGGTCTTAATAAGGGAATTTGTAAAACCGCCTCTTCAGCACTACCTATGGTGCCTATACATTTATAGGTTTCATTCATGGCTACTATCTCTTCCAGCGCATTGCGCAACTCCCTGTTATCATCTACTATACAGACGGTGATTGGCTTCATTGTGGGTAAAGGTCATATTAATGAAAGAAACCCGCAATACCACAAACTGGTAATTTTAGCGGGGAACATATAATAGGTATTTCTCCTTAAAAAATTCTTCCGGGAAAAGATCATAGACATTCATTATTCTCGGACGGGTACCGCTTTCCTGAATTTCAACAGCAAGATCGCCTCCTTTCAAACAAATGAGACCTGGTGCATCGTTGCCCTCTGTTCTTTTTGTTTTCAGCAATGGCTTACTCCATCTCCAGAGATCTTTAAGCGGTGCCACTGCACGGGATACAACGAAGTCAAACTTCGGCCCTTTGATATCTTCAGCTCTTGTATGCTGCGTGGTAATATTTTTCAAACCAGCCCCCTCTGCCACCGCTTCTACCACCTTTAGTTTTTTGGCAATGCTGTCAACCAAATGAAACCTTACCTCAGGATAAAAAATGGCCAGTGGGATGCCTGGAAAACCTCCACCGGTACCAATATCAACGATGGTGGTTCCAGGAACAAATTCGAAGGCAGCTGCGACACTTAAAGAATGCAATACATGCTTTTCATAAAGCCCGTCTATGTCTTTTCGGGAAATAACATTGATCTTCTCATTCCATTCTTTATACAAGCCTTCCAGCAGGGTAAACTGCCGAACCTGTTCTTCGCTGAATTCTGTAAAATATTTAAGGA
>JAEUVL010000760.1 GCA_016786965.1 Chitinophagaceae bacterium | reverse complement strand
CCCTGCTCGGCTAAAAATTCCAGGGCATAATCGCTGAACTGTAATTGTATGCCGCTGTCGGCCACCAGCTTTTGCAGGCCGTTGAGTTGTATTTTCACAATGCCCTTTATCTCTTTCATCAGCAGCGGGCGGAACATGATGATCTCATCCACCCGGTTCAGGAATTCGGGGCGTATCGTTTGCCGCAGCAGTGTCATCACTTCCAGCTTGGCTTTATCCGTTACTTCCTCCACATTGCTTTCCTTCACATTCTCAAAGGCATCCTGTATCAGGTGGCTGCCGATATTGCTTGTCATGATGATGATAGTGTTCTTAAAGTTCACCACCCGGCCCTTGTTATCGGTCAGGCGGCCATCATCTAATACCTGCAGCAATACATTCCACACATCAGGGTGGGCTTTCTCTATTTCATCTAATAAAACCACGCTGTATGGTTTTCTGCGAACTGATTCAGTCAACTGCCCGCCTTCATCATAACCCACATAGCCGGGAGGGGCACCCACCAGTCGGCTTACAGTATGTTTTTCCTGGTACTCACTCATATCTATCCTCGTCATCATGCTCTCTTCATCAAAAAGATATTCTGCCAGTGCTTTAGCCAGTTCAGTTTTACCCACACCGGTGGTACCAAGAAAGATAAAAGAACCGATCGGTTTCTTCGGATCTTGTAATCCGGCACGGCTTCTTCTTATGGCATCGGCCACGGCGGTGATGGCTTCTTCCTGTCCCACCACTCTTTCATGCAGGTGGTCTTCCAGTTTCAACAGTTTCTCTTTATCGCTTTGCAGCATCTTCGTCACGGGAATGCCGGTGGCTTTAGCAATACTTTCGGCAATGTCTTCTGCATCCACTTCTTCTTTCAGTAATCTTTTCTCACCGCTCTCTTCTATTTGCCTGGTAAGGTCGGCAATCAATTTTTCCTGCTCTTGCACTTTTCCATAGCGTATCTCCGCCACTTTTCCATAGTCACCTTCCCGCTCCGCCCGTTCGGCCAGTTGCTTCAGGTTTTCTATTTCAGCTTTGGCATTCTGCACTTTTTCCACCAGTTCTTTTTCCTGGCTCCATTTGGCTTTATAAGTGTCTCTTGTTACAGACAGGTTGGCGATCTCTGTATTCAGTTCTTTCAGCTTCACTTCATCATTCTCCCTTTTTATCGCTTCCCGTTCTATCTCCAGCTGGCGTATCTGTCTTTCCAGGGTATCCAGTTCTTCGGGCATACTGTTCATTTCCAGCCGCAGCTTGGCGGCGCTTTCATCTATCAGGTCTATCGCCTTATCAGGCAGGAAGCGGTCGGTAATATAGCGGCTGCTCAGTTCTACTGCCGCAATGATAGCTTCATCTTTTATCCGCACATGGTGGTGTGTTTCGTAGCGGTCTTTCAATCCCCGCAGTATGGAGATGGCATCTTCCACATTTGGTTCATCAATGATCACTTTTTGAAAACGTCTTTCCAGTGCTTTATCCTTCTCAAAAAATTTCTGGTACTCATTCAGCGTGGTGGCACCTACGGCCCGCAGGTCGCCTTTCGCCAGGGCAGGTTTTAATATGTTAGCAGCATCCATCGCTCCTTCTCCGCCACCTGCACCCACCAGGGTATGTATCTCATCTATAAATAAAATGATCTCTCCGTCACTGCTGCCCACTTCCTTTACCACGCCTTTCAGTCGTTCTTCAAACTCGCCTTTGTATTTGGCGCCGGCTATCAGCAGTCCCATGTCCAGCGCATAGATGATCTTGCTCTTCAGGTTCTCCGGCACATCCCCGTTCACTATC
>JAEUVL010000695.1 GCA_016786965.1 Chitinophagaceae bacterium | reverse complement strand
TATAGTGCTTGATGATTCGGTGATCGGCAGCGATACGAACCTGCGTGGTGAGACCCGCTCGCTGAATATCGGGGATAATACGAGTATTGATCTGGGGTGAGGAGAGTTTGTGAGTTTGCGGGTCCGCAGGTTTACAAGTTTGCAGGTTTATAAGTTCACAGGTCCATAGGTTTGCGGGTTCGCCAGTTATTTCACATTTGGAGATCATGTGAACTGGCAGATAGTATAGCTTTTGTACAATAGTTATATTTACAGAACTTCATTTCATGACAAATTTTTCCAACAGGATCACCCAACTTTTCGGTATTAAGTATCCCATCATCCAGGCAGGCATGATATGGGCGAGCGGGTGGCGGCTGGCGAGTGCGGTGAGCAATGCAGGCGGGCTTGGCATTATTGGGGCCGGCTCTATGTACCCGGATGTATTGCGGGAGCATATCCGCCAATGCAAAGCGGCGACATCCAATCCATTTGGGGTAAACCTGCCATTGCTTTACCCGGATATTGACAAGCATATCCAGATCATCATGGAGGAAGGTGTGCCGATTGTTTTTACTTCTGCCGGTAATCCCAGGACCTGGACCTCCCTTTTAAAAGAAAAAAATATTACGGTAGTGCATGTGGTGAGCTCTTCCAAATTTGCCAGGAAGGCGGAGGAGGCGGGTTGTGATGCAGTGGTGGCGGAAGGCTTTGAAGCAGGCGGACATAATGGACGGGAAGAGACCACTACGCTTGTATTGATACCAGCGGTGAAAAGGGCTGTAACAATCCCCGTGATAGCTGCGGGGGGCATTGGTGATGGCCGCCAGATGCTGGCTGCTATGGTGCTGGGTGCTGAAGGGGTGCAGATGGGCAGCCGCTTTGTGGCTTCGGAAGAGGCTTCTTCTCACATCAACTTTAAGAACGTGGTGGTGAATATGCAAGAAGGGGATACCCAACTGACATTGAAACAACTGACACCGGTGCGACTGATCAAGAACAGCTTTTTTAAACAGGTGCAGGAGGCGGAACTGAAAGGCGCTTCTGCTGAAGAACTGCAAGCCCTGCTGGGAAGGGCCAGGGCGAAGAAAGGTATGTTTGAAGGTGACCTGGAAGAAGGCGAACTGGAGATTGGGCAGGTGGGGGCATTGTTTGACGAAATATTACCTGCCGGGGAAATTGTGCGCCGGGTGTGGGCTGAATTTTGTGATGGGCTGGCGAATCCGCTGGGTAAGTAA
>JAEUVL010000643.1 GCA_016786965.1 Chitinophagaceae bacterium | reverse complement strand
GCATGCGGCAGTCCGGCGCTTTGAAAAAGCCCCTCTCCTTTTTTCAGGTGCACAATATTCAACAGATAAATGGAGAAGATGCCCCGGTCTATATTACCTCCTTTTATAAAAGTGGCTGCTGCTTTAGCCGCCCAATAATCTTCATCTGACAGGTCGGGTGCTTTGTCCTGGTAGATCGTGGCCAGGTTATCAACTAATGGTTGCAACATACGGTTCACTTCTTCCTGCGGCATTTCCATGATATGCTTGTAGAGTCCCTCATACCCGGATGCATTGAATATGGGAAGCAGTTCCCGCAGTTCCACCACATTCAATAAAGTATATACCAGTTCTTCCGTGGGTTTAAAGCCATGGAGCAACCAGAAATCGCTTTGGGCCACCAGCATCTCCGGTTTGTGATTAGCATCTTTATAATTGCGGTGCGGTGCATCTAAAGGAATGCCCTCTTCATTTTCCCTGGCAAATTCTATTTCCGCTGCTGCTTTAGCCGGATGCACCTGCACAGAGAGCATTTCTTTTACATCCTGTGCTTTAAAAAGAAAAGGTAACTGGCCGACCATCTCTGCCAGTGGGATAACCACCCCATCGCCCGTTTGTACAAGGCCCATGCCGAGCGGATGTGTGCCCAGCCAGTATTCAGCAAAGGGTTTATGTTCAGCATTGCTTACCTGAAGCAGTGAAGGAATAAAAGAATAACCACCCCAATCATAATGTTTCACTGTTCCTTGTAATGGATAAATACCCGACATAAATTATTTTTCTTCTTAATATTGGCGTAAAGATAATGCATGGCATCGCATAATGATCTTGGAAAAGAAGGTGAAGAATTGGCCGTAAAGTGGTTACGGAAAAATGGGTACCACGTATTGCATTGCAACTGGCGGCATTCCCGGTTTGAAATAGATATTGTAGCCACCAAAGTTCATACAAATGAAAAAAGAGGTGACAAAGAATTCCTGCATTTTATAGAAGTAAAAGCCAGGCGGGCATCGCCTTTTGGTAACCCGGAGGACAGTGTGACGAAAAAGAAATTCCGCAACCTGAAGCAGGCGGCAGATCAATATCTCTTCCTGCATCCCGGCCACCGCTGGATACAATATGATGTTATTGCGATCACCTTACTGCGGAATGGCGAAGTGGAGTATTTTTTGATCGAGGATGTATTTCTTTAGTGAAGGAACAATAAAATAAGTTTAATAGCATAATGAGTTGCACTTCACTATTGACTATTATCCCTGCACTCCGTTCGCCATCATCTTCTCCACCAGCCTGTACGTAGCGGGACAGAGTTCTACGTTCTGCTTGTGTATATGTTCAAAGTCTTTAAATTTTTTGGATAAGTGCGGGAAGCCGGCACAATCATCGGGGCGGATGGAATAAATACTGCACATATTGGTCTGGATATCGAGGAACTGGCAGGGTGTCCATTTATTGATCCAGTCCCTTTCGCCGCCCCGCTCCTGTTTCAGCCATTTCTTTTTAAACTCCGGGATCGTCATGTTGAAATGACCGGCAATTCGTTTCAGGTCTTTGTTATTGAAAGTGGGAGTCATAGTCTTACAGCAATTGGCGCAGGTAAGACAATCAATTTCCTCCCACACTTCTTTCTCCAGTACGGCTATTTTCTTATCTAAGCCACGGGGATTTTCTCTATCCAGTTTGGATAAAAAACGCCGCATCCCGGTCTTCCGGTGACGGGCCTTTGCTTTGAATGAACGAAGGTTAACGGGTTGCTTTTTATTCATGGGGCCGAAGATAATGATTCAGTCAATTCCTTCTCCACCAAAAAGAATTTTCGCAGTGCAGAGCTGCATTGGTTATTTTTGCCGGAAACAAATCCATCATCATGAAACTTCTGATCGCAGCCGCTTTTTTAGCTATCACGGCTTCCTTATATTCCTGTAAATCCTCTTCTTCTGATGCGCCAAAAACATTTTGTGATACTGCCTGCCTGAAGGACACCCTGAAATTTACAGGGGAGCATAAGCTGAAACCTTCGGTGACCATCACACCAAAGGGATGCCTTGCCGATAGTATCATCTGGACCTATAAAGGGATGGGGGCCAACAGGAAGACAGGTTTCACCTACCTGCTGGGCAGTACGGTCAACATTAATAAAGATATTATCCGTTGCTATTTCCGTGATACGGCGGTGGCATACATACTTTTCAACGACTGCTCCAGCGGTCGTGGTTTCCAGATCAAATTACCGTTTGATAAGAAACAGGATATCGGTTTAAGAAACAGCGGCATCAATAGTTTTGACCCTAAATTCTCTGTGGCTGAGAACCTGCTGGTATTCACGGACAGGGGCAACATTTTTGTGGAAGATATGAATACGGGAAAGAAGGCGATGATGACCTTTGGCCAGCAGATCGATATCAATTATAATGTTATTCATGATCATATCGACTCTGTGAACATTACCAATGAACGTATCTGGGTGAAGATCCTGGTAGATAAAAAATGGGAAGTAAAAGAAAAGAAGATCGTATTTGAATAACAACGGTGAGGAATTGGTTGATCAGTGTACTCCTTCAACCTCAAATAAAGAATTAACTAATCAACCGTTCACATATCATGTGGGAGCCCTATAAAAAAGGATTCAGATCATACCTGCAACTGGAAAGGTCGCTCTCTGATAATTCGGTGCAGGCCTACGGACGTGATATCGAACTCCTCACCCATTTTCTTACTGAGGCATCCATTCACGAAAACCCATCGGGGCTTCAGCTTAAAGACCTGCAACAGTTTTTAAAATGGATATCCGGACTGGGCATGTCGTCCACTTCGCAGGCCCGCATCATTTCTGGCATCAAAGCTTTTTATAAATATTGTTTGCTGGAAGATATTTCCAAAACTGACCCCACCACTTTATTAGAAGCACCGAAACTGAAACGGGCCCTGCCTGATAC
>JAEUVL010000642.1 GCA_016786965.1 Chitinophagaceae bacterium | reverse complement strand
CAGACCTTTACCGGCGTTACCTACGGTACAGTGGTGCCTGTTGATCTTTCCAATGTACCAAGCGGCACTTATCACCTGTTCCTGTACAATGACGAAAGAGGAACGGTATCGAAGAAAGGGGCCAGTATCGTTATTTATAAAGACTAAGAAGACATAGTTTGATTTAAAACCCGTTCTGCCAACAAACAGGCAGGACGGGTTTTTTTTGCCTCCGGACGGCCGGTAATGAGTAATTATTATTAGTACTAACAGTAATTTAAGCTGATAATACCAGCATGATAATTCCATGATGTTCCCATCCATTTATTAATGGGAATATCATGGGAACATCATGGAGACATCATGGGAACATCATGGGAACATCTATAATGACACACTGAATGACGTATGCTTACCTGGTATAGATGTATTCTTGCAGAAAGCCGGTTGGTACACTGCGAGACAGATAAACTGGATATATACAAGTTGGAGTTTACTCCTCCCATCACCCGTCCTTCAAGCATGGAGAGAGCATAGTGAAAGCATGGTACAAGCATAGAGACTTCATGAGAGCCCATGCAAATCCCGCATCTTCGAAGAGGTAAAACAGCGAAAGGGGAAACCTGGTATTTTGGGCAGGGTATGTTGTACAAAGCCCGGGGCGAATCCATTATTAAAATATAGCCCCACAGGGACGAAATGCTTTACTTTTCGTCTCTATGGGGCTAGAACATCAATTCGCCATGAGTTTATACAGTAACAATTAACATGGAATGTTAAGTGGCGGGAAAACCTTAATCCAATACAGTATTGGCTTAAAATCCTTTCTTCTTCCAGGTGTTATTGTCTCTGTCCCAATCGGGTAGTTTTTTGTCGGGGTCGAGTACTACTTCTTTTATTTCGCTGGTGGTGGGCACATCGAAGGTCCAGCCGGATCCCCGTTGCCATATTTCCACCGGCAGGTTCAGCCTGTGCTCTTTACCATTGGATTCTTTTACCAGTACGGTTACTGGCATCACCATTTTTTCCAGTGTTTCGATAACGATGGCGGCACCTTTCTCAGGGTTTTCATCATTGTATGTTACTTCTTTTACACCAAGGTCCAGTTTCCAGGTATTCAGCACCCAGGCCCGCCAAAACCAGCCAAGGTCTTCGCCGGACACATTTTCCATGGTGTGAAAGAAATCCCAGGGTGTGGGATGTTTGAAAGCCCAGCGGCTGATATATTCCCTGAAGGCTGCATCAAACCGCTCTTCGCCAAGCACTACTTCCCTCAGGGCAGTAAGCATCTGTGCAGGTTTTAAATAGGCAGCAATACCAAGATTGCCCTGCTGGATGACATCGGGCACGGTATAAAGCCCGTCCATTGTTTCTCCAAAGGTGTATTTTACCATAAATGATGAACTGGGATCATCAAAAAAACCGGATGACTTAAATTCTCCTTTATTAAAAGCGTCAGTGGAACCGGCATTGATAAAAGTGTTGAAGCCTTCATCCATCCAGGCATATTTTCTTTCGTTGCTTCCCACTATCATGGGGAACCAGGTATGCCCAAATTCATGATCGGTAACACCCCACAGATCCTCACCGGAAGAACCGGAGCTGCAAAACACAATACCGGGATACTCCATACCGCCGACAATGCCTGCTACGTTGGTAGCAGCGGGATAAGGGAACTCAAACCATTTATTGGAGTAATGCTCAATGCTGGCTTTGGTAAATTCAGTTGACCGCTGCCAGCCATTTTTTACAATACTTTCTACGGGGTACGCACTGATGGCGAGACATTTTTTACCACTGGGCAAATTGATACGGGCGGCATCCTGTACAAAGGCTTTGCTGGCGGCCCAGGCCACATCTCTTGTATTGTTGATCCTGAACTTCCAGGTGGTGGTGGGTGCTTTTGGACGTGAGTTGGGATCTTTTACTTCTTTGTCGCTGCGTATGATCACTGTCTTATCACTTTTACCGGCGGCATCCCACCGTTTCAGTTGTTCGGCGGTATAGCAGTCCTGTGGGTTTTGAAGTTCGCCGGAACCTACCACAATCATGTTTGACGGGGCAGTGATGGAAAAATCAATATCTCCATATTCCAGGTAAAACTCACCGGCACCTATATAGGGCAGGGTGTTCCATCCTTGTATATCATCATATACGGCGAGGCGGGGAAACCACTGGGCCACTTCGTATACAATGCCGTTTTTAGTATCCAATCTCCCCATGCGGTCGGTACCATATTCCGGTACGATAAATTCGAACTGAAGGGAGAGCTTTATTTTTCCGCCACCGGCCTTGAGGCTTTCCTGCAGCCATACTTGCATACGGGTATCGGTGGTTATGTTCTTAGGGGTAAATGTTTTTCCATTGTATTCAGCGGAGATGGATTTGATGGTATAGCCATCGGTGAAATTGGTATTGGCCCAGCGGCCGCCTGCTTCGGTGGTGGTGGCTGAGCCACGGGAACCTTTTTTATAAATATTCTGATCGAGCTGCAACCAAAGGAATTTCAGATTATCGGGGCTGTTATTGGTGTAGCTGATATTTACCTGACCGCTTACGGTGTGCTTCTCCGGATCGAGTGTGCAACTGATGGAGTAATCTGCTCTGTTTTGCCAGTACTTAGGGCCGGGTTCGCCGCTGGCGCTGCGGTAATCATTGCCCGGATAGGGATAAAATTGCGGACCAAAGGCTTCTTTATGATCATATTTTGATTGGGCAAAAACACTGATGAACATAAGGAGGCCAAATACGTTCAGGACTACTTTCTTCATAAAACGATTTTATTTAAGGTGTGAAAGATAGCGCAAAAGGATGCAACTGGCCTACCGTTGAAAGGGTATTTGCATTCCTTTATAGAAATTATTACACAAGTAAGTGTTTCCCACGAAGACACAAGGGGCACAAAGGATTTTAGGGGTTATTTTTCCTTAGTGCCCTTTGTGGAAGGTGCATTTTATTCGCCCAGAGAGAAAAGAGAGAAGGAATTTCCTTTACAAAAGGGGAGGTTTCTCACTAACAAAAAGTGTTTGAGTTCAATTGAAGTTTACCGTTGCCTTTTGTGTCTTCGTGAGGATGTATTAAAAGAAAAGCGCTTCTGCCACGGCCACTGATTCAGGTTTGCCTACATCTACCAGCCTGTCGCCGGAATGATCGTACCCCATGATGAGGTGGTCGGGTGCGAGCTTCAGGTAGACGTCTATTAAGGAGAACTTGCCGGAGAAACCAGCTTCTTCTATAAGCCGGAAGATATCGTACTCAAATACCACCACACAGCTGTAGGCTTTAGGAGACCTGGTCTTTGAACTATTCTCACTGGCGGAAAGAGGGATGGAAATGCGTTCTTCCCCGGTGCTGTTATTTTTCCATCCGCAAAGGCGGTTGTTTTCATCAAATAAAAGATTGCGGGAGGAAGTGCGGTTGGTAACCCCGAAGGAGATCAATGCGTTCTTTTCCTGGTGAAAGGCCAGTAACTGGCTGATGTCGAGATCGGTAAGAATATCGACATTGCAAGAGATGAAGCGCTGGCCTGGTTCGAAAAGCTCTTTTGCATGGAGCAGGCCTCCGCCTGTTTCTAAAAGCAGGTCCCGTTCATCACTTACGAGTACATTACTTCCCCAACCGTCATTTTCTACAATGGCTTGTTCTATTTGCTCTGCAAAATGGTGCACATTGACGATGACGTCCCGTATGCCATTTTGCTGCAGGTATTCGATGTTTCGCTGGAGCAGGGATTTGCCATTCACCAGTGCCATGGCTTTGGGATGATTGTCTGTCCAGGGTTTGAACCGGGTGCCTAACCCGGCACTGAAAATAATACCTTGCATACCCCCGGCCCCTAAAGGGAAGGAAGGAGCCCTGACTGCTAAAGGGGAGTTTTCTCCAGTCTCCGCAAGGGAGTCCTTATTGTTTCTTGTCATCCGTGTTGCTTAAAATAAATGTGTCAATTTTATTAATAACCTCTTCAAGATTCTTTTCGACCAACTCGTTTGGAAACCTCATAACTACCAGGCCGTTTATTTCTAACTTTTTTTGCCTGATCTCATCATTCGATTTTATTTCAGGCAGATCGTGAATTTTTCCATCTACTTCAATTACTAAATTTAAAGAGTGGCAATAAAAGTCCAATATATAGGTCGAATAGGGATGTTGACGGCGAAATTTTATTCCATGTGGTTTTGTTTTTAAATATTCCCATAAGACAGATTCAGTATGAGTGGAAGTTTCTCTAAGCTCCCTTGCTTTTTGATAATGAAACTTAGTTGCTCCGTTGTGCATTTTTCTTTTCATAGGGTATGGTTTATAAATAAGGGGTCTTCTCATTACTCCCCTTTAGGGGCCTGGGATGGCAAAGGATTCTGCCAATTCTTTTCTTCCTGCACAATATGCTTCAGTTCCACCTTTACCTTAAACTTATTTTTTAAATGCCTTGCCATTGCGTCTGCGGCATATACGCTGCGGTGCTGGCCACCGGTGCAGCCAAAACTGATCATAAGGCTCTCGAAACCCCGTTGGATGTATTCTTCTACAGTGATGTCAACAATGTCGAACACACTATTGAGAAATTCGGGCATCTTGGTTTGTTGTTCCAAAAAGTCTTTAACGTCTTTATCCCGTCCGGTTTGTGTTTTCATACTGTCTACCCGGCCCGGGTTCAGAATGCCGCGGCAGTCGAAAATGAAGCCGCCGCCATTGCCACTGTCATCCGTTGGTGTTTGTTTGCGAAAGGAGAAGCTGTGTACTTTAATGACCAGTGGTGTGTTTTCATCAGCCTGCGTGGGAGTAAATTGTTCGATCACTTCATCGGCGACACAGATGTCCAGTACTTTTCTGAACTCTGGCAGCGAGATGCCCACACTTTGATTATTAAAAAAGTCGCGCAGGTTTCTTAATGCGAGTGGGATGCTGGTTAAGAAATGCGCTTTTCGTTCAAACAAACCGCGGAAGCCATAGGCACCGAGTACCTGCAACAGGCGTATGAGCACATAGCCATTGTATTGACTGCGGAAGATGGCTTTATCAATACTTTGTCCAATAATGTTCTCAAAGCTTTTCATGTAATCTTCTAGCAGGTCATTCTTCCATTCGTCCGGTAAGTTGGCCCGGGCCTGCCAGAGCATGGAGGCTACATCATATTGCGGGGCGCCTTTCATTCCACCCTGGTAGTCGATAAAATGAACAGAAGCTTCCTGGCCCTTTCCGAAAGAAGGGCTTATCATAATATTCCGGCTTTGAAAATCGCGGAACATAAAATATTTATACTCCGTATGTGTGAGATAGTTGCTGAGGGCTTCAAAATCGTCGATCAGCTTTTGCTTGTCGTATGGTTTGCGCAAAGCATCGAGGAAATAGTACTTGAAATACAGCAGGTCGGCCATGATGGCCTGTTTACCAAATTCGGCGTTGGTCAGGCATTGGGAATAATCAAGTCCTTCATCACCTTTTACCTGCAGCAGGGCCAGGGCGGTGAGGCTTTGTTGAAACAGCGCATAAATATTTTCGGTAAAACCTTCGGCTTCGAGGCGGTTGAGCAACGATACGTCGCCGAAATCCTGCTGGAGGTAAAACATTCCATCTTCACTAACGGCAAATATTTCGGGTACGGCCAGTTGCTTTTCTTTGAAGTGACGGGAGAAGTAAATAAAGGTTTCGTTTTCTTTTATATTGGCGCCGTAGGTACCTATGATACTGTTATTGATACCATGAAGGCGGAAATACCTGCGTTCGCTGCCGCTTTGAGGGAGCAGGTCTACGGATAAGGGTGATTGGCCGTTCCACTTTTTATATAAGGCCGAGATTGATTCAACAAGGTGTTGCATAGGGCAAATGTACTTAACGGAAGGGAATGAGAGGCACCCGGGGGAGGAAGAGATAAATGGAGTAAAGCACCGGGGAGCTAACACTCATTAGCTTTTTAAGGCTAAATTTGCCTATTCTATTTTTTATGAGTTATACACCTATTAACAAAGTAAGAATTGTAACGGCTGCCAGTCTTTTTGACGGGCATGATGCTGCTATTAATATCATGCGCCGCATCATGCAGAGCAAAGGTGCTGAGATCATTCACCTCGGGCACAACCGGTCGGTAAAAGAGATAGTGGAAACAGCTATTGAAGAAGATGTGCAGGGTATTGCTATCACCAGTTACCAGGGCGGCCATGTGGAGTTCTTTAAATACATGAAGGACCTGCTGGAAGAGAATGGCTGCGGTCATATTAAAATATTCGGTGGCGGTGGCGGTACTATCCTGCCATCGGAAATAGAAGAACTGCATGAATACGGCATCACCCGGATATACAGCCCGGATGATGGAAGGCATATGGGATTGGAGGGAATGATAGAGGATGTGATACAACAATGTGATGTGGTGCTGAACGGTACCGGGGATTACAAAACAGCTATGAAGCTGGATGAAGTGAAAGATGTGCGGAAGATAGCAAGAGAGATCACCAATGCGGAGAATGGTTTGGTGCCGGGAGCCGGGAGTCAAAAGCCAGCAGTGAATACCATTCCCGTACTCGGCATCACTGGTACGGGTGGTGCGGGGAAATCGTCGGTGACGGATGAGATCGTTCGGCGCTTTCTGAACAACTTCGGGGAGAAAACCATTGCTGTTATTTCTGTTGATCCATCTAAGAAAAAAACAGGTGGTGCATTATTGGGCGACAGGATAAGGATGAATGCCATTTCTCATCCGAGGGCTTATATGAGGAGTCTGGCTACAAGAGATGATAATACAGCACTGAGCAGTGCGGTGCAGGATGCGATCGATATATGCAAAACAGCCGGATTTGATTTCATCATCCTGGAATCTGCCGGGGTGGGACAAAGTGATGCGTCTATTCTTGATTTCTGCGACGTGAGTATGTATGTGATGACACCGGAGTATGGTGCGGCTTCGCAATTGGAAAAGATCAACATGCTGGACTATGCGGACCTTGTCTGTATCAATAAATTTGATAAAGCCGGTGCTTTGGATGCATTAGCGGATGTAAGAAAACAGTACAAACGTAATCATCAATTATTTTCTGCTAAGGATGAAGAACTGCCTATCGTAGGTACGATGGCCAGTAAGTTCAATGATGATGGAGTGAATCACCTGTTTGAATTATTGCTGAAAAAAATTGAGGCGAAAACGAATGCTACTTTCGGGCAGTATCATTTTGCTGAGACGGCCAAAGTATCGCAGGCGGTGATACCGGCTGGCCGGGTAAGATACCTGTCTGAAATAGCGGAGAATAACCGCGGCTATGATCAGTTGGTGAAGGAGCAGGCAGCGATCGCCAGTAAATTGTATCAATTGCAGGGAACATTAAAAACGCTTCAAAGTGGTGACTCGAAGTTGCCTCTTCCGGATGGGTTTGGTGAAGTGTTGGAGAAGCAGATCGCTTTTTATACGGAGCAGCTTACGCCTGTCGCCAAAAAGCTGATCACTAACTGGCCGAATAAGGTGGCGGAGTACCAAAAGGAATTTTATGAGTACACGGTGAGGGATAAGGTGATAAAGCAACCGATGATCACCAAAAGCCTGAGTGGTACGAGGATACCGAAAGTGGTATTACCTAAGTATAAGGATTGGGGAGATATCTTACAATGGCAGGCACAGGAAAATGTGCCGGGTCATTTTCCATTTACCGCGGGTGTGTTTCCATTGAAGAGAGAAGGGGAAGATCCTACCAGGATGTTTGCCGGAGAAGGCGGACCTGAAAGGACCAACCGGCGGTTTCACTATGTGAGTGTGGACCAGCCAGCAAAGCGTTTATCTACTGCCTTTGACAGTGTTACTTTATATGGCGAAGACCCGGATCACCGCCCTGATATTTATGGAAAGGTGGGCAACAGTGGTGTAAGCATTGCTACGGTGGATGATGCGAAGAAATTATACAGCGGTTTTGACCTCTGCGATCCGAAAACATCTGTGTCTATGACCATCAATGGTCCGGCGCCGATGCTGCTGGCTTTCTTTATGAATGCTGCCATTGATCAGCAATGTGAGAAATGGATAGAGGAAAATGGAAAGTGGGATATGGTAAATGATGCGTTAAAGAAGAAATATCCTGATGGCAAAATACCTGTCTATCATAATGCTTCTTTTCCGGGTGAGATGCCGCAAGGGAATAATGGACTTGGACTGAAATTATTAGGATTAAGCGGGGATGAGGTATTACCAGCAGATGCTTATGGCCGGTGCAAGCAATATGCACTGCAACAGGTGAGGGGTACGGTGCAGGCAGATATACTGAAAGAAGACCAGGCGCAGAACACCTGTATCTTTTCCACCGAGTTTGCATTAAAGCTGATGGGGGATGTGCAGGAGTATTTTATTAATGAGAAAGTAAGGAACTTCTATTCTGTTTCTATCAGCGGTTATCACATTGCGGAAGCCGGCGCCAATCCAATAACGCAACTGGCTTTTACTTTATCTAATGGCTTTACCTATGTGGAGTATTACCTGAGCCGGGGTATGAACATTGATGATTTTGCCGCCAACCTGTCTTTCTTCTTTAGCAATGGAATGGATCCTGAATACAGTGTGATAGGCCGGGTGGCCAGAAGGATATGGGCCAAGGCTATGAAATATAAATACAAAGCCAATAAGCGCAGCCAGATGCTGAAGTACCATATTCAGACATCGGGCAGGAGCCTGCATGCGCAAGAGATCGACTTTAATGATATACGCACCACTTTGCAGGCTTTGTATGCTATTTATGATAATTGCAATTCGCTTCATACGAATGCATATGATGAAGCAATAACCACCCCTACTGAGGAAAGTGTGCGGAGGGCAATGGCTATCCAGCTGATCATTAACCGGGAGCTGGGTACGGCGAAGAATGAAAATCCTAACCAGGGATCTTTTTTAATAGAAGAGCTGACAGACCTGGTGGAAGAAGCTGTACTGGCAGAGTTTGACCGCCTTACTGAAAGAGGTGGTGTGCTGGGCGCTATGGAAAGAATGTACCAACGGAATAAGATACAGGAGGAAAGTTTGTTTTATGAACACCAGAAACATTCTGGTGAACTGCCGCTGATAGGGGTTAATACTTTCCTGAATAAAAAGGGAAGTCCTACGATATTGCCTACCGAAGTTATCCGCAGTACTACGGAGGAGAAGGAGCAGCAGATCGCCAACCTGCGGAATTTCTGGAAACGCAATGAAGCTAAAAGAGAGAGAGAGTTAAATGAATTAAAGAGGGTGGCGATCAATAATGGTAATTTATTTGCCCAGTTAATGGAGACCGTGAAATATTGTTCACTGGGCCAGATCACCCGTGCATTGTATGAAGTGGGCGGGCAGTACAGGAGAAATATGTAAAAAGAAAACAGCCTTTTCAAAAAGGCTGTTTTTGTCAGGAGTAATTAGCAATTCACTTCTTTTTATTCCGCATCAGATACTTTCTTGCCGTTATAGTCTATAATGATCCACTTACCATCTTTCATCACTTTAGCATTGCCGCCGTCGAAAGATCCGGCGAACCCATATTTGAAAGGGATCACCTCTTTGCCGCTCTTGTCGATGTATCCCCATTGGCCGTTCTTGCTAACTGCTGCAAGACCTTCAGAGAATTTAGTGGCGTTTTCATAGGCCAGGTGGATGACCACTTTGCCTGCCCTGTCAATATAGCCATAATGATTGTTGCTGCCTACTATGGCAATACTATCATGGAAAGACATAGCATCAGCGTATTTTAATGGGATAGCTACATTACCGGTACTATCGATAAATCCCCACTTTCCATCCAGCTTTACGGCAGCCATTCCTTCGGAGAAAGTCATGGCCTCATCATAGATGAGTGGTACGATCAATTTACCGTCTTTGTTTACAAAACCATGTTTTTCTCCTTTGCCCACTAACGACAACCCGCAAACACATTCATCCACATGATCGTATTGCTTTGTCCATGATTGGCCATAGCCTGTCATAGCAACCAATACCGCTCCGAGTAGAAAATTATATTTCATAATGGAAGTTTTAAGGTTAAGTGATGTGGTTTTACAAATTGAAAGCTACACCAGTCTGCAGGCGGCAGCTATGATTTGAGGCATAAGCAGGGGTGATTTTGATTATTTCCAGCGGGGCCGAGGCGTGGGCCGGCTCTAATGCACCTGTATTTTCAGTATCTTCACGGCATAAAAATTACAGGAGTACCTGTTTCACAGATTTAATATTGTTGCATTTTGCGTTTTACTGAATTTAATTTTCATCCGAACCTGCTGGAAGGCATTGAAGCTTCTAACTACGAAACCGCCACCCCTGTACAAGAACAGGTAATTCCCCCAATAATGGCCGGCAAAGACGTGATCGCCTCTGCCCAAACTGGTACCGGTAAAACGGCTGCCTTTTTATTGCCGGTGATGAACCGCCTGCTGGAAAACCATGTGGACGGACAAGTGGGTGCCCTCATTATTGTGCCTACCCGGGAACTGGCCATCCAGATATCACAGCATATGGAGGGGTTGTCATATTTTACCCATCTGAGTTCTATAGCTATTTATGGGGGCAATGACGCACAGAATTTTGTGGCCGAAAAGAAAGCTCTGCAAATGGGTGCTGACATCATCGTATGCACCCCGGGCAGGATGATCGCTCACCTGAATATGGGCTATGTTCACCTGAAAGGGTTGCAGTTCCTGGTACTGGATGAGGCGGACAGGATGCTGGACATGGGATTCCAGGATGATATCAATAAGATCATCAAGATATTGCCGGGTAAACGGCAGAACTTATTATTTTCTGCCACTATGCCGGAGAAGATCCGTCAACTGGCAAAGAAAATACTGCATGAACCGGTGGAGATCAATATTGCGATCTCCAAACCGCCGGAGAAGATCATTCAGAAAGCATTTGTGGTGTATGAGCCGCAAAAACTACCACTGGTAAAGAAGCTGCTGAAAGAAATCCCGTATAAAAATGCCCTGGTGTTTTGCAGCCGTAAACAAACGGTGAAACAACTAACGAGAGAGTTGAAGCATGGCGGCATCAATGTAGCGGAGATACACAGTGATCTGCTGCAATCTGAACGGGAAAGTGTGCTGGGTGCCTTTACGGCCGGCCGGATACCGGTGATGGTGGCTACGGATATTCTCAGCCGCGGTATTGATATTGACACAATAGACCTGGTGATCAACTACGATGTGCCGGGTGATGGAGAGGATTATGTACACCGAATTGGCCGTACGGCGAGAGCGGAAGCAGACGGGTCTGCATACACCCTGATTGGAGAAAAAGAGCAGAACAAGTTTGCCGCCATAGAACAGTTGCTGGGCAAAGAAGTGGAGAAAGCAGAAGTGCCTGCAACACTGGGAGATACGCCTCCTTATAACCCGCGGCACCGGAGCGGGGGCAGCCGTAAACCACAGCGAAAATTCTACCGGGCTGGTCAGGATAGGAGAAAAAGATAATAATCCTTAAATTAGAGGATGATTTTGAGCACAATAACCCATAAACACAGGATATTGCCAGGTCTCACATTGCTGCTGCTGGCTGTTGGCTGGTCTGTTACCAGCTTTGCGGATGCACCCCTGCACATAAAAAAAAGCCCTTCTCATGGGTTTTTGCTGATAAAAGATACCATTATTGAGGGCCAGGCAAAGAAGGATACGATGATAGTAGTGGTGCCGGTACCGGCCCCGGAGAAACCAGTGGCCAGCGGCAGGTACGCCAGGGCCAACCGTCTGTATTATGAAATGATCGATTCAATGGCCAGTGTTATCATGGAGTATCCCCTGCAGGATTCCGCAGGGCTTCCCTACGCTACTGATTGGGTGGGAACTCCGAATATGGGTTTACGGCGTCCTAATTATGTTATCATACATCATACTGCTACCAATAATTGCAGCGAAGCGCTGAATGAATTTACCAATCCCGGTGGAAGAGAAGCCAGTGCTCATTATGTTATATCAAGGGATGGCACGGTGTACCATATGCTGAATGACCTGCTGCGTTCACACCATGCGGGCGATAGTAAATGGGGTAATACGACCGATCTGAACTCCAGCAGTATTGGTATTGAACTGGATAACAATGGCTATCAGGCTTTTTCTGAAGAGCAAATGAACAGCCTGACGATCTTACTCGGTCGCCTGAAGAACGCTTATAAGATACCGGATGCCAACTTTATTGGTCACGGTGATATAGCGCCAACCCGGAAGATGGACCCCAACTGGCGTTTTCCCTGGAAGGAGCTGAGTGAGAAAGGCTATGGCCTCTGGTGGAGCGATACTACCGGTGTACAGGTGCCGGAGAACTTCGACTACCTGATGGGGCTGCGGATCATCGGGTACGATATTTCTGCACCGGCTTCGGCAGTGGCATCATTTAAGAGACATTTCATGAAAGATAATTCCGGCGGCAATATGAATGCAGCGGTACGGAAAATAATTTATGTGCTGCACAGGAGATACCTGTAGCAGATCAGTTAAGCAGCGCCATCAAATCCTGTTAGATGAAGAAGTGTTTTGTCCTTACCGGCTTATTTGCCATTATATTTATTGTTCACAGTTGTTCTCCTTCTCAGTACGGTGCTACTAATAAAGTATATAAGAAACAGGTAAAAGAGTATGCAAAATTGGTGGTGGAATACCCTGTAAAGGATTCTGCCGGCCTGCCTTATGCCGAAGATTGGGTTGGCACTACTAATCTTTCGATGCGCCGCCCGAACTATGTGATCATTCATCACACCGCTCAAAACAGTTGTGAGCAAACGTTAAAGACATTTACCCAAACAAAGAATCCTGTAAGTGCTCACTATGTAATTTGTAAGGATGGAACTATCCATCACATGCTGAATGACCTGCTCCGGGCCCATCATGCCGGAGTAAGCAAGTGGGGCAATACAACAGACCTTAACTCTTCCAGTATCGGTATTGAACTGGACAATAACGGTTTTGAGACTTTTGCCGAAGCACAAATGAACAGTCTGGTGATCCTGCTCGACCGCCTGAAAAAAGCTTATAGTATTCCTGCTTCCAACTTTATCGGTCACGGTGATATAGCGCCAACCCGGAAAAATGATCCTAACTGGCGCTTTCCCTGGAGGATGCTGGCTGAGAAAGGGTTTGGTTATTGGTATGATGATGCATCGGTCGTTACTTTACCGGCCAACTTTAATCACCTGCAGGCTTTGCGCATTGTCGGGTTTGATATAAAAGATACTAATGCCGCCATTGTTGGATTCAAAAGGCATTGGTTGCAGGACACCACCCGCGGGCTGAATGCAGAACAGTTGAAAGTATTGTACCAGCTGAGTAAGAAATATCAGTAATACGGGTACGAAATTAAAAACATACCATTCAGCATGCCTGTTGTCTCCCGATACGCCTAGCTATCGGGACAACTGGCAAGGATAATAATTAAATAGTGATTTGGTATAAGATTAGTCCTTTATACATTTTTGATAAAGACCCGGTGTAATACCTTCCGCTTTTTTAAACAGCCGTACAAAATAGTTGGTATCAGTAAAGCCGCATTGAAGGCTTACACTGCCGATGCTGTTCCGTTTATCCGCCAATAGTTGTTTGGCGAGTTTTATCCTCTCCCGGTTTATATATTCCAATGGCGAGATGCCGAACTGTTCTTTGAACCATTTGAAGAACATATTCCTGCTGAGGTAGGCTTTGCGGGTGAGGGTGTTCACCGCTATCTTTTCTGTCAGGTGCTCATGTATATAATGGAGTACATAATGCAGCCGGCTTTGGTTATTACTGGCGTCACTCTCCACGGCTATCTGCTGCAGGTGCTGGCTTTGTACCAGGCGGATGAGCAGTTCCTTCAGGTTCAGATCAGCAAAGATGCTTTTGGCTTTATCGCCGCTGCTGCACACCCGGATGATCTTGTTGATAAGGTCCGTTACTTCTGTATCGTTATCAAAATGATATTTGTTGAATTGCAGTTTCCAGTCGTGCTGCTCCTGCCCGCCACTGTTATAAAAAGTATTTAAATACTGAAGGGTATCATTTACATACGCTGCATCCACAGCCAGGGCAATACACTGGGTGGGATTTTCAGTTTGCGCCTCCGGAAAGTCTATTACCATCGTTTCATTTGCCGGCACAATCACCGTTTCCCCTGGCAGATAATCAAAAGAAGGTTTATCAAACAGGTGCATCACTTTCTTGCCCCGCACCATGCTGGTGATCACAAAGTCGCTGAAGGTAAGCGGCACCCGGTAGGTTTCCTGGTAGCTTTCAAACACATTAAGTTCGCAATTCTTCAGGTTAAAAATGCGTCGGTTCTCTACCAGCGTCTGCAGGTATTTAGGATGAGTGAGATCGATCTTATTAAGGTAGTTCTTTAAAGACAAGGCAACCGTTATTTCAACGGTAAAGTAAGCATTCTGGATAAACCACCAAATGATTTAGGTACGATCGTGCTATCAAAAAATACGAAAATGACTATTGATGGCCAGAATATTTTGAAAATTAGATGATTGTTTAACGATTAAAATTGCTTGTCTATGCCTACAACTACAGCTACTGCCCCAAAATCTACAGTGGCAGCCCGCCCAATTTTTAAAGACCGCTATGACCACTATATCGGTGGTGAATGGATAGCCCCTTCCGGCGGTGAGTATTTTGACAATGTATCACCCATTGATGGAAAAGTATTTACACAAGCCGCCCGTGGTAATGCCAAAGATGTGGACAAAGCCATTGATGCAGCACAAAAGGCTTTTGAAACATGGAGCAAATCAGCCGCCGCTTACCGGAGTAATATCCTGTTGCGCATAGCACAGGTAGTAGAAGATAACCTGGAATACCTGGCCGTGGTAGAAACCATTGATAATGGTAAAGCCCTCCGGGAAACAAGGGCAGCCGATCTTCCACTGGTGGTAGATCACTTTCGCTATTTTGCTGGTGTTATCCGCAGCGATGAAGGCACTATGAGTGAGCATGATGAAACAACAATTAGTATCAATTTGTATGAGCCGATCGGTGTGGTAGGACAGATCATTCCCTGGAACTTTCCCCTGCTGATGGCCGCCTGGAAGATCGCTCCTGCGCTGGCCGCTGGCTGCACAGTGGTAGTAAAACCGGCAGAACAAACCCCGACCAGCATCATGGTGCTCATGGAACTGATCGGTGATATTCTACCCAAAGGAGTATTGAATATTGTAACAGGCTTTGGTATTGAAGCTGGTAAACCGCTGGCCTCTTCTCCCCGCATCAATAAAGTAGCCTTCACGGGAGAAACAACTACAGGACGACTGATAATGCAATATGCATCGGAGAACCTGATTCCGGTAACGATGGAACTCGGTGGCAAAAGCCCAAATATTTTTTTTGAATCCGTATGTGATGTAGATGATGATTTTTTTGATAAAGCAGTAGAAGGTGCTGTAATGTTTGCTCTGAACCAGGGTGAAGTTTGTACTTGCCCTTCCCGAATACTGGTACATGAAAATATTTATGAGAAGTTCATGGATAAAGTTGTGCAGCGTACGAAGTCCATTAAATTAGGCAACCCGCTGGATGGCACCGTGATGATGGGCGCACAGGCATCCGAAGACCAATACAAGAAAATTCTCAGCTATCTGGATATTGGTAAGCAGGAAGGTGCACAGGTATTATGCGGCGGGGAAGCTTTTCATCAGAACAGCGGCCTTGAGCACGGCTATTATATTCAGCCCACCATCTTTAAAGGAGATAACAAGATGCGCATCTTCCAGGAAGAGATCTTTGGGCCGGTAGTAGCTGTTACTACTTTTAAAACAACGGAAGAAGCGATCGCCATTGCCAATGATACCTTGTATGGATTAGGGGCAGGAGTGTGGACAAGGGATGCACATGAACTGTACCAGGTGCCAAGAGCTATACAGGCAGGTCGTGTATGGGTGAATTGCTATCATGCTTACCCGGCACATGCCCCATTTGGCGGATATAAAAAATCAGGATTCGGCAGGGAAACACATAAGATGATGCTGAATCATTATCGCCAGACAAAGAATATGCTGATCTCTTATAACAAAAATAAGTTAGGGTTCTTTTAATAGACCAGTTTACCGGGAAACGGTGGCTTGCTGGTCACCGTTTCTTTTATATTATCAGCATTAGTTCCCTGATCATCTTCGTTGCGTCGCACACTTGTACAGCAGTAATTCTATTCACCAATATGTCAATACCCAGGGTAATAGCTACAGCCTCCGCTCTTGCATTAATTGAAAGATTAAAGGGGCTGCATGGCCCGCTGATGTTTCACCAGAGCGGCGGATGTTGCGATGGCAGCCAGCCCATGTGTTTTACCAAAGGCGAATTTAAAGTGGGTGGCAGCGATGTATGCCTCGGTGAGATTGATGGTTGTAAGTTTTATATGGCCGCCGACCAGTTTGAATATTGGAAGCATACGCAACTTATATTGAATGTGACCCCTGGCAGGGGAAGCAGTTTTTCGCTGGAGATACCCTTAGGCGTCCGTTTCTATATCGAATCCCGGTTGTTTACCGATGAAGAGTTTCGTCAACTGGAAGAACTGGTACCTGTTGTTACCGATTAATGCAATTCTCCCGCCTGCTCATGATCATCATAGAGGTCTCTCAGTTTCATCAATTCAGCTTTAAGTAAAGTGATGGTAGCTTTATGTTTTGGTGAATTGATAAGATTGTTTTGTTCCTGCGGGTCTGTTTTAAGGTCGTAGAGTTCCCATTCGTTTACGGTATAAAAATAAATAAGCTTGTAACGGTCTCCCCTTATTCCCAGGTGTTTTAATACGGTGTGGTCGGCCTTGTCTTCATAGTAATGATAGTAGAGATAATTCCGGGGCGCAGTTTTTATTTTATGAAGCAATGGTGCCAGTAAACTTATGCCCTGCATAAAAGACGGAATTTTTATACCTGCTGCATCCAGTATGGTGGGAGCATAATCTATGGTCTGGCTCATTGTTGTATTTACAATACCTGCTTTTATCTTTCCCGGCCAGCGCATCAGCAGCGGTGCCTGCATGGATACATCGTACATCCAGCGTTTATCAAACCAGCCGTTTTCGCCCAGGTACATTCCCTGGTCGCCGGTATAGATAACGAGTGTGTTTTTTGTCAAATTGTTTTTGTCTAAGTAATCAAGCACCCTGCCTACATTTTCATCTACAGAAGCCACACAGGCCAGGTAGTCCTGCATGTACCACTGGTATTTATATTTCAGCAATTCTTTTCCCGTCGGCTTAAGTTGTTGTATCAGTTTTCCTCTTTCTTCATAGATCTTTTTAATGGTGCTTCTGTCAGGTTCTGGTATCCGGTTGAAGATAGCATGATAGTAAGCGATCTCGGATGAATCAGGTTTCAGTGCAGGAATATCCATTAAATATTTCGGATCTACTTTCAGGTCGCTGCTCAGTTTCATATCCAGCAGGATACTCATGGTTTGTAATTTCCAGGCAGTCCCGTGTCCATCCATTTCAGCATATAGTGTAGGTGGTTCGGGAAATGTTTTAGTATGGTATTCCTGTATATATTTCAGCGGAGCAAAGAAATACCGGTGTGGTGCTTTGTGGTGGAGGTGAAGCAAAAATGGTTTGCTCATATCCCGGTTGTTCAGCCAGTTGATGGCTTCATCGGTGATAACATCCGTTCCGTATCCATGGTAAGTACTGGTATCACCCTGCATGGATATTAGCCTGGGTTCAAAATAAAGACCCTGGCCCGGCAATATTTTCCAATAATCAAAGCCGGTGGGATAAGAGTGCAGATGCCATTTACCAACGATGGCCGTTTGATAGCCACCCTGCTGCATTAATTTTGGCAAGGTGATCTTAGATGAATCAAACCGGGTACGGTTATTCTTCATGCCATTTTTGTGTGAATGCTGTCCTGTGATCAGGGTGGCCCTTACTGGACCGCAGATAGAATTGGCAACAAAATTTCTTTTGAACAGCATACCTTCTTTTGCCAGCCTGTCAATATGGGGAGTTGTAATAAATGTTTTATTATAAGCGCTGATGGCATCCGCATCGTGGTCATCACTCATAATGTAGATGATGTTAGGTCGCTGTTGCGCAGCCAGGCCAGTGGACAATACAAGTAAAGGAAGAAGCAGTCGCATGGTCAAATGTATATGAATCAAGGTACAAAATTTTACTCCTAACTTTAGGCCAAACGAAATTAAACTGCCATGGAGTTTGGAAGGGTGCCCGAAAATGAACTGAACAGTATTGATTTTTCATTGCCCGCAGAGCCCGGATATAATAAGGGCATATTGAAAGGCAAGCCTGCTAAAAATGCAAGGGTATATCTCGGGTGTGCTAAATGGGGAAGAACGGAATGGGTAGGGAAGATATATCCGCCTAAGACGAAGGAGAAGGATTTTCTGCAGCACTATGTACAGCATTACAATTCTATTGAGCTTAATGCCACACATTACAGAATCTGGGGCGAAGCGGGGATAACTAAATGGGCAGAGAAAGCGAAGGGGATGGATTTTAAATTCTGTCCAAAGATGTACCAGGGCATTACACATCGTGGCAGCCTGGCTGGAAAGGAATTTGCAACGAATGAGTTCTTCAGGGGCATTGTTGCTTTTAAAGAACACCTCGGTCCCATCTTCGTACAGGTGAGTGATAGCTTTTCACCTAAAAGAAAGGCAGAGCTGTTTACCTACCTGCAATCGTTGCCTGTTGACCTGCAATTTTTCCTGGAGGTCCGTCATCCGGATTGGTTTGCCAAAGAGAAAGAAAGGGATGATATGTTTGAATTTCTCCGGACCCATAATATGGGAGCGGTAATAACTGATACAGCCGGCAGAAGGGATTGTGCTCATATGTATCTGACCATACCGAAAGCGTTTATCCGGTATGTGGGAAACAGCCTGCATGCAACTGACTATACCCGAATTGATGCCTGGGTGGAACGGATGAAATACTGGCTGGATAAAGGCATGGAAGAATTATATTTTTTCATGCACATGCATGATGAAGCTACTTCGCCGGAGCTGACGGTTTATTTGGTAGATAAGATGAATAAGGAATGCGGGTTGGATCTGATGAAACCCAACTTTATTGACCCGGCTTCTTTGCCAAAGGAAAAGCCAAAGCAAAAGGGTTTATTTGATTAGCAAACCTCAAAGAGTTCATTCCATCTTGTAGTATAGCGGTTACTGATATAGTTCTGCTGCATTTTCCAGTTGCGGGTAGTGCCTGTGGCGGCAAACTTCAGCACATCATCCCGCTGGCTGAAGTTGACATTGTCGATCATATCCATCAGTTTTCGTCCGCAATTTTTGTTTTCAGAAAGGAATAAATTGCCCTGTATGGAATTGTCAGGCACAATACCGCTCAGCATTACTCCTGCTTTTTTATAGGTACAGCCGGCTTTGAATAATTTATCTACTATCTCTACAGCAGATTTTATCAATTCGTTGGTAAAGGCGGTGGCGGATGGCAGAGTAACAGAGTCGCCATGAGTGGCTCCCCGAAAATCTACAGTGTGATTTTCTGCATTTGCTACTACAAATACGCTTATTACCGTGGCTGCACTATATTGTCTTCTCAGTTTTTCAGCCGCCCTTGATGTGTAGGTGGCGACCGCTTCTTTGATGGATTCAATATCTTTTACCGGGGTGCCGAACATGCGGGTAGTGGCGATCATTTTTTTATTGACCAGCTCTTCCTGCATTTCTTTTGCTGTAATACCTTTTAATTCCCGGATAAGGCGGGCCCCGACGACGCCTCCAAGATGGGTCTTCCCAAACTCTTCGCTCATGCGGCTGAGCTGGAAAGCATCGTAGATGCTCCAGCATTCTTTTAGTTTTGCTGCATACTGCCGGCCTATACCCCAGATATCTTCCACCTGTGTTTGTTTTAATGCTGTTATGATCTTCTCCTGGTCGTTCAGTACCAGTACGCCGTTGTATTGCTCTTTATATTTTTTAGATAAGCGATTGGCTGCTTTTGCCAGCACTTTGGTGGGTGCTGCCCCAATAGAAACCTTGATGCCAGTCCATGTTTCCACGGTGTCTTTTATTTCCGCTGCAATAGCGGGTAACTCATCGACAGAGAAAATATCCATATTGAGAAAAGCTTCATCCACGGAATAGACTTCCACGTTTTTTTTGCCTACTATCATCCGGAGTGTTTCCATTACCCGCCAGCTCAGGTCGCCGTAGAGGTTATAGTTCGAGGAAAAAACAGCCATTTTATGTTTTTCTATCAGCGGCTTCGACTGAAAGTAGGGGCCCGCCATAACCACCCCTAATTTTTTAGCTTCATTACTTCTTGATATGATACAGCCATCGTTATTACTGAGTACAACAACGGGATGATTTTCCAGTCGTGGCTGGAATAACCGCTCGCAGGAGCAATAGAAGTTATTGCAGTCAACAATTGCTTTCATACCTGGTGAATAACGTAAGTAACCTGGCCCCACACTACAAAATCGCTGAACTCTGAGAGGTTGATCGGTTTGTACCTGTTGTTTTCCGGCACCAGGAATGCTGAAGAAAAGTTTTTATGAAAACGCCTGACCAGCAGTTCACCATTTAGCACTGCCACGATGATCTTTCCATTAGCCAGTTTCAATGAGCGGTCCACGATCAGCACATCTCCGTCAAATATGCCGGCTTCTCGCATAGCGTCTCCTTTCATCCGGAAGAAATAGGTAGCGGGTTTATTTCTGATGAGTTGTTCGTTCAGATCAATACCCCGTTCCATATAATCATCAGCAGCAGCGCCAAAGCCGGTGGCGTTAGCTGATCTCACTTCCTGCTGGCTAAATTGCTTGGTGCCTTTATAGGCTGCGCCGTAAAATTCTTCTCCTTCCATAAACGATTTTTTTATCTCACTGCCACTCTTTTTTTGGGAGGTGAGGAGCGGCAGAATTAGTACACAATAAAATTCCCGGTATAAAGGTGGTAAAATAATTTGGAAAAACTAAATTAATTAGTAAATTAGTGCTAAGAAAATGGGTAAGCATTTTCGTTCAACTTAAAAGATGGGTTATGCAAACAATTATTAACACTATTCCCGGCTACCGGGTTTATGAGTATTTATTAGTGCTCAGTCCGCATGAAGAACTGTGGAACCGTATTATGAAAGTGAAAGAGGATTTCGCCACGGAGTATAAAAGTGATCATGCCAGGTGGGGCAAACCTCATATCACCCTGGTCAATTTTCTTCAGTATGGAATGATGGAAGAGCGGGTCATCAATCGTCTGCGGACGGTGGCAATGGGCTTTCCACCATTTAAAGTGGAGTTGAAGGACTTTGGCAGTTTTCCTTCTCATACCATATATATAAATGTAACCAGTAAACTGCCGGTGCAGAGCCTGGTAAAGGAGATCCGCACCGATGGTCAGCGGCTGATGAAACTGAATGATGATAACAAACCACATTTTATTATGGAGCCACATTTGACCATTGCCAGGAAACTGAAACCCTGGCAGTATGAGAAGGGCTGGCTGGAGTACAGTAATAAGCATTTCACCGGACGGTTTATTGCAGATGGAATGACTTTATTAAGGAGGCCGGAAGGAGAAATGAAATACCAGGTAGTAAAAAGGTTTGATTTTCAGAACCTGCCGGTGGCAACAAAGCAGGGAGAATTGTTTGGATAGTAATAAAATCACGGATCCACAATGACACAATATCTGTGTATCTGCCCGGCTCTGTGGTTCAGGATTTTTTATAACAGTGAAGTCTAAATGTGGGATGGGTAATGTGAGGCCAAAGGAGAATAAAGAGTAAGGATTTGCAGCGAATGATCATGAAGAGATGACTCTTTGTTCTCCTCTTTTATTTGTAACAACCAAAACGAAATAGTGTATGTCAGATAAACTGAGGCAGGACCATTTTAAAGTGGCAGCAAAACAACCGGAAGATGGAACGCAATACCTGGCCGGAAGAGGCGCACAGTTCAATACGAAGAACCGGTTCCTGAAAAATGAAACGACCCGGGAGCATATAGAAGGAATAGATGACTGGGAAGAATCAAATGTACCTACTATATACATGGAGCAGGATTCAAAAACTATTGTAAATAAGGTAGAGAGTAAAGATGTGGGCATGGGATACAGTATGAACCCTTATGCAGGCTGCGAGCATGGTTGTATCTATTGCTATGCCCGTAACGTGCATGAATACTGGGGCTACAGTGCCGGACTTGATTTTGAGCGAAAGATCATCGTTAAGAAAAACGCCCCGCAACTGCTCCGTAAATTCCTGATGCATCCGAAATGGGATGCCACACCTATTATGCTGAGTGGTAATACGGACTGCTACCAGCCTGCTGAGCAAAAGTACCGTCTTACGAGGGGTTTGCTGGAAGTCTGCAATGAATTCAACCAACCGGTGGGGATACTTACCAAAAATTCCTGGATACTGAAAGACAAGGATGTGCTGCAGGAAATGGCAAAGAAGAAGATCGTATCTGCGATGGTGTCCATCACCTCTTTTAATGAAGACCTGCGAAGAACAATGGAACCAAGAACGACTACGGCGCAGCAAAAACTGAAAGTGATCAATGAATTGAGCAGTGCCGGTGTTCGTATGGGTATAATGATGGGGCCGATGATACCGGGGCTGAATGAGCATGAGATGCAACGCATCATGAAAGCCGCAGCAGATAATGGGGCCACGTTTACAGCGTATACTTTTATTCGTTTGAATGGGGCCATTAAATTCTTATTCCACGATTGGCTATTCAAGAATTTTCCTGACCGTGCGGATAAAGTATGGCACCTGATAGAGCAAAGTCATGATGGAAAGGTAAATGATACCCGCTGGGGGGTACGTATGCGGGGTGAAGGTGCTATTGCGGATATGGTAGCGCAGCAGTATAAGAAGTATGG
>JAEUVL010000638.1 GCA_016786965.1 Chitinophagaceae bacterium | reverse complement strand
GTAATATTTTCCCAACAACAAACGTTTGCAAAATTGGGCGTCAAATAATTACAGTAGTATTTGCTATGGTGTTTTAGTATTTTACCTGTTCAAACGATTGCTTATGTCGCTGCAAAAACCCAGGCTTAGTTTCTGGCAGATCTGGAATATGAGTTTCGGCTTTTTAGGAATTCAATATTCTTTTGGATTACAACAGTCTGCGGTGAATCCGATTTATTCCTTTCTCGGAGCAGACCCGGATAGCTTACCGATACTTAATCTGGCGGGCCCAATGACGGGCTTATTAATTCAACCACTGATAGGTGCGATGAGTGACAAAACGTGGAGTCCCAGATGGGGAAGACGTAAGCCTTATTTTTTAGTTGGCGCAGTGATGTGCAGTATTGCATTACTGCTTTTTCCTTTTAGCAGCAGTCTTTGGATGGCGGCAGGGCTTTTATGGGTACTTGATGCTGGTAATAATACAGCCATGGAGCCTTACCGGGCATTTGTAGCAGATAAACTCCCCCGCAGCCAGTTTGCTACAGGATTTATGATGCAGAGTTTCTTTACCGGTTTAGGGATAACACTGGCAAATGTGTGTTTATATTTCTTCGAAAAGAAAAACCTGATTCCCGGAAAATCTGCTTCAGGCATTCCTTATTGGGTATACATTGCATTTTTCATAGGATCTGCCTGTTCTATTACCACCGTTTTGTGGTCTGTAATTAAAACCCCGGAGATACCTCCTACTGATGAGGAACTTCAAAAAATAAGATCATCAAAACATGGATTACTTGAACCATTCCGGGAAATAGGCTCTGCAATAAGACATATGCCGAGGGTAATGTGGCAATTAGCAGCCGTTTACCTGTTTCAATGGTATGGGATGTTTTGTTATTGGCAGTTTGTATCACATAGTGTGGCAAAATCTGTTTGGAATACTACCTCAAAAGATAATCCGGCCCTGTATGGAGAGGCGGCAGGTTGGGCTAGTTTATTAAATGCCAGTTATAATGTAGTTACTTTTCTTACCGCCTTCGGACTTGCCTGGTATGCAAAAAAAGTAGGTGCTAAGTGGGTGCATGCTGTTGCGGTTATTTTAGCCGGAATAGGATTGATATTCCTGCCTCAAATACAGAACAAATACTGGATGTTTATTTCAATGATCGGGTTAGGAATAGGGTGGGCCAGTATGATGGGTATTCCTTATTTGCTGGTGGTGGATCAGATTCCTAAAGAACGATATGGGGTTTATATGGGCATTATTAATATGATGATCGTATTGCCAATGCTTATACAAACACTCACATTCGGATACATATATAAGAACCTGTTGGGCCATAACCCGGGTAATGCAATTGGTTTTGCGGGAGCATTCCTGATCATAGCTGCGCTGCTTACTCTTTTAATAAAAGCCAAAAAGCCCACCGCAGATACTGAGATCAATTTTTCCGGAGGCCATTAAAGTAATTGTATGAGATTCCAGTCAAACATAGTAATTGGTTTGTTGTTTGCGGCGGTACTGTTCTCCTGTAAAACAAAGAACAAACCAGCGGAAGCCGCTATAAGTACTGAACGAAAATGGTGGAAAGAAGCTACCGTGTACCAGATATACCCCCGGAGTTTTAAAGATAGTGACGGAGATGGAGTGGGTGATATAAAAGGGATCATTTCAAAACTGGATTATATCAAAAGCCTGGGTATTGATGCTGTATGGCTGAATCCTATTTACTCATCGCCGCAAAAGGATAATGGATATGATATCAGCGACTATGAGAATATCCATCCCCAGTTTGGTAACATGGCTGATTTTGATGTAATGCTGAAAGGCTTTCATGAGCGGGGTATAAAAGTGATGATGGATATGGTGCTCAATCATTGCAGTGATGAGCACAGGTGGTTCCAGGAAGCAAAGAAGTCAAGAAATAGCCCCTACTATAATTATTTTCACTGGTGGCCGGCAGAGAAAGGTGAACCTCCTTACCGCTGGAGTATTTTCGATGAGAAAGCGTACGGCTGGGAATTCAACAAAGCTACCAACTCCTATTACCTGCATTACTTCGCAGACTTTCAGCCAGATCTGAATTGGGAGAATCCCGCCCTTCGCCAGGATATTTACAAAATGATGAGGATGTGGTGTGATAAGGGAGTGGATGGTTTCCGTATGGATGCCCTGGCCTTTATTTCAAAAGATACTACCTGGCCGCCATTGCCCAAGGAATACAACGGCAACTGGGGATTATATTATGCTAGCGGCCCCCAATTACATGACTACATACAGGAGATGAACCGGGAAGTCCTGAGTAAATATGATGTGGCAACAGTAGCCGAAGCGATGGGTGATGTAACAAGAGTGAAAAAGTTTGTGGACGAAGACCGTAAAGAACTTAATATGGCTTATCACTTTGAGGCAATTGATTTTGGCTACCTGCCTGGGGAATATAAAATGCCTAACCCCAAAGGATATGACCTGGTGGAGTGGAAGAAAGTGTATAATAAATGGGACAGTGCTTTTACAGACAAGGGCTGGGGTACCATGTATCTTGCCAATCATGATCAGCCGAGAATGCTTACCCGATGGGGAAATGATGCGGCGGAATTCAGGGAGTATTCATCCAAAATGCTTACCACACTGATATTAAGTATGAGGGCCACTCCGTACTATTATTTTGGTGATGAGATCGGTATGAGTAATATCAAGTTTGACAAGGTGGAGCAGTACAATGATGTAGAGTTGCTTACAAACTATGCACAGGTTAAAGCCAAAGGCGGAGACCTGAAAAGATTCCTGGAAGGAATGAAGATATCATCCAGGGATAATGGGCGGACGCCAATGCAATGGGATACGACTATCAATAGCGGATTCAGCAACGGGAAACCATGGTTGCCTGTGAATGGAAACTACACGACCATAAATGCGGCTGTGCAGGAAAAAGACCCAAATAGTGTACTTAATTATTTCCGCAAGATGATAAAGTTGCGGAAGGAAAACGAAGCGCTTATTTATGGAAAATTTACTTTAGCAGATGCGGCTAACCCCGATGTGTTTGCATACTCAAGGGAACTGAACGGAAAGAAGCTATTAGTGCTGCTTAATTTTAAGAGGATAGCGGCAAAAACAAATACAGGCATTAATCTAAGCAAAGCAAAGGTTTTGATTAGTAATTATACCACTGCTTCTTTAGACGGTTCTCTGAAGCCCTATGAAGCAGTGATATATGAATTATAGGTGCCATTCTGGTGGCCCTATGGGGAAAACGACTTGAATTCAACCAACTATTACAATGAATAAGAAATTAATCCTTTGGTCAATCACAGTAGCCCTGGGCGGGTTGCTCTTTGGTATGGATGTGGCCAATATCTCCGGTGCTGAACAACGTATACAGCAACTGTGGGACCTGAGCGACTGGATGCATGGCACTGCTGTGGCGATGGCATTATATGGGACCGTGTTAGGAGCAGGTTTAGGTAGTATACCAGCTAATAAATTCGGCAGGAAGAAAACGTTGATTGTAATCGGCATCATTTTTTTAGTATCTGCATTGGGTAGTGCATTGGCAAATGATGTGTACACTTTTATGTTCTTTCGTTTTTTGGGTGGCTTAAGTATCGGTGCATCATCGGTAGTGGCACCGGTTTATATCTCTGAAATAGCGCCACCTCAGCATCGTGGAAAGATGGGAATCGCTTTTCAGATCAATGTAGTGAGCGGCATCCTGCTGGCTTACCTGATCAACTACCTGCTGCAGGGAGTGGGTGGCGCTAATGATTGGCGATATATGCTTGGAGTGATCGCTGTTCCGTCATTATTATTTTCTGTATTAATGTTGTTTACACCCGAAAGCCCAAGGTGGCTTATTCTTTATAAGGGGGATGAAGAGGGCGCCAGGAAAGTATTTGAAAAAAGTGGAGCACCGGCGGATGAACTTATTGCTGAGATAAAAGCCTCTGCACAGATCAAACAAAAAAAGGAATCCCTATTTTCTGGTAAATTTTCAAAACCATTAATGCTGGCCTTTCTGCTGGCACTGTTCAACCAGTTATCCGGTATCAATGCCATTATTTATTTTGCTCCGCGGGTATTTGAAATGGCAGGCCTGGGGAAAGACGCCGCTTTCTTATCCAGTGCGGGTATTGGTATCGTGAACTTTCTGTTCACCATGCTGGGCTGGTACCTGATCGACCGGAGTGGAAGAAGGAAATTGATGTATATAGGATCACTTGGTTATATAATTTCCCTGACATTAATGGCCTTAGCTTTTGCAGGGATTATTAAGGGGGGTATTACTGTTTTTGTTTTTGTGTTCATTGCGGCGCATGCCATTGGTCAGGGTTCTGTGATCTGGGTGTTTCTATCGGAGATATTTCCCAATTCGGTCAGGGCATCAGGAACTTCCTTTGGTTGTCTAACTCATTGGGTCTTTGCAGCACTGATCTCACAAACATTTACTTTTTTTGCTAACAGGATCGGCGGGAGCTACATATTTGGATTTTTTGCAGTCATGATGGTCTTGCAATTGTTGTTTGTATGGAAGATGATGCCTGAAACCAAAGGAGTAGCGCTGGAGAAAATGGATAGGACAATAGGGCATTAAAATTTATAAAAGCAAAATAACCTGCAATGGGCGAAGGAGCTATGAAAAAAATACTCTGTATAGGCGAGGCATTAATTGATATGATCTGCACAGATAAAGGCAAAGCATTGTCAGACGGCGATAACTTCCTGAAAAAGCCCGGCGGTGCTCCAACTAATGTGGCCGCCGCTATTGCTGCCCTTGGTGGGCAGGTAGAACTGGCTGCTAAGGTAGGCATTGATCCCTTTGGTAAACATCTCATTGATGTAATGCATTCATTTGGTGTATCAACAAAATGGATGTTGCAGGATGAAAATCATTTCACCACTTTCGCCTTTGTATCGCTTATGGAAAATGGCGAACGGGATTTTTATTTTAACCGGGGCGCAGATGGCCAACTAAGCCGGGAAGAAGTGGAAGCGATTGACCTGGAGGAATTTTCCATAGCGCATTTTGGATCTGCTACCGGTTTTTTACCCGGGCCATTGCAGGCTGCTTACCAGGGGCTATTACAAAAGTCTTTACAACAGGACATCCTTATCAGCTTTGATCCCAATTACAGGCATTTATTGTTTCAGCATGATCAGCAGACCTTTATTGACCAAAGCTGGAATTTTCTAAACAGTTGCCATTTTTTTAAAGTAAGTGATGAAGAAGCAATGATGCTGACGGATACCAATACCGTTCAGCATGCCGCCGGGGTCTTTTTAGAAAAACTGAATGCAGTATTCGCCATCACCCTTGGAAAGGAAGGCACTTTACTGGGTCTGAATGACCATACCCATTTATTCAGCAGCATCGATATAAAACCGGTGGATACTACCGGTGCCGGTGATGCTTTTGTAGGAGCTGTACTATACCAGCTGTCTGGTAAAACTCCTGAGCAGGTAAAAGCATTAACTGAAAAAGAATGGGGTGTGATAATCACTAATGCGAATAAGGCTGGTGCCCGCACCTGTGAATATATGGGGGCTATGGAGGCATTCAAACACCTGAGTAACGATATTTTTAATTGACGTATGTATAATTACGCATTACATCAGCAAATAAATGAAGCAGTTCAGCATGCCGGTATTGATATTGGCGGGGAGGATAATTTATTCTATACCCGTTTCATGGCTAATACGGCAGATATTTTTGACCTTTATATGCAGTTGTACGAACACCATCCAAAAGCAGAGAAAAATTTTCAGCAATTGGTACAACTGATCATCAAAGCACATACCGAAAGACCATCTGCCTTAAAAAGCAGGGATGAACAAAAAAGGGAGAAGGGCAATTGGTTTCTCAGTAACCAGCTGGTGGGGATGAGCTTATATGTAGACAGGTTTTGTGGTGATATAAGGGGTCTTAGTAACAAACTCGGCTATTTTGGAGAACTGGGTGTAAATTTTCTGCACCTGATGCCCATGTTTGAAAGTCCGGCAAATGAAAGTGATGGCGGGTATGCTGTATCTGATTTCAGAAAAGTGGACCAACGCTTTGGTACATTAGAAGACCTGGAGGCACTACAAAAAGAAATGCAGCAGCAGGATATGTACCTGATGCTGGATATTGTACTGAACCATACTTCACATCAGCATGAATGGGCCCGTAAGGCCAGGCAGGGAGAAAAGAAATACCAGGATTATTATTATTTCTATAACGACCGCAGCCTGCCTGATGAGTATGATAAAACAATGCCTGAGATATTTCCGGAAGCGGCCCCGGGCAATTTTACTTTTATCCCGGAATGTAAGAAATGGGTGATGTCCGTATTTCATAATTACCAGTGGGATCTGAACTATAATAACCCGCATGTATTTGTTGAAATGCTCGACACTATTTTCTTTTACGCCAATATTGGGGTGGATGTATTGCGGATTGACGCACCGGCGTTTATCTGGAAGCAATTGGGAACTACCTGTCAGAATTTGCCCCAGGCACATACTATTCTCCGTCTTATAAAACAATGTGTGGAAGTAGCCACGCCAGGGATGGCGTTGCTGGGGGAAGCCATCGTAGCACCGAAGGAGATACTGAATTATTTTGGCACCGGTAATTATATAGCAAGAGAATGTGACTTTGCCTATAATGCCACCCATATGGCTTTGCAATGGGATATGCTGGCAACAGGTGATACCAAAGTAATGCTGGCTGCCCAGCATGAACTGCTGAAAAAACCTTTTGGAACCTCCTGGATCACATATACCCGGTGCCATGATGATATTGGATTGGGCTACGATGATTACATGATAAAGCAGGCCGGGTACAATCCTTACGAACACAGAAAGTTTTTGAAGGATTATTATTCAGGTGAATACAACGGCTCACCTGCCAGAGGCGCATTGTTTTCGAGTAATCCCAAAACAGGTGATGCAAGAATTAGCGGCTCCCTGGCATCGTTATGCGGATTGGAAAAAGCGATCGAACAGGATAATGAATCGGCGATAGCACTGTCCATTCAAAAGATCATCCTGATGCAGGCACATAGTTTTTTCCTGGGGGGAGTGCCTATGTTGTTTTATGGTGATGAGGTTGGGTATACCAATGACTATTCTTATTTGCACGACAGTGGAAAAAGCTATGATAACCGCTGGATGCACCGTCCGGTCATTGACTGGCGTAAGAATAAGAGGGCGGAGGAGCCGGGTACAATAGAGAACCAGGTATTCAATGACACGCAACGATTAATCAGTATCAGGAAACAGCTGGAGATGGTGGCTGATCACAGCAACCTGCAGTGGATGACGCCACACAATATTCATATAGCCGGATTTATACGATCCTTGGGTGATGAAAAACTGTTCTGTGTATTTAACTTTAAGGATAAACCTTCTTACCTCACCTGGTTTGCTTTTAAAGAACATGGCTATGCGCCTGCTCAACTAAAAGATCACTGGAGTGAAACATTATATGATGTAGGTGACGACAGGGAATACCTAGTCATACCACCATACGGGTTTTTGCTATTACAGCCTGTATAATAATTTACTCTGCGGGGCCATATTTTTTTATTAATGCCAGTAAAACACCATTGGTCCATCCAAAGCCATCTTGTCCTTCATACTCACCACCACCGGCTTCCAGGTGGGTGTCCACCACATTATATTTTTCCATCAACTTTCCTGTTCGTTTGAAAACGGCAGTGTTCAAACTTATCCAGCGGGTTGCAATTTCTTCTGCCAATTCTGTTTCCTGGTAATTTTCCAATCCCTTGATCGCCATCCAATGCAATGGTGCCCATCCATTTGGCGCATCCCATTGTTGCCCGGTTGTTTCTACTGTACTTACAAGACCACCCGGTTTCAAAAATTGGTCTTTAATAGTAAGACTTGTCTTATGTGCCTGAGTTGCGGAAGTTAGATTAAGAAAAAGAGGAGTTACACCGGCTAGCGTCAATGATTGCTTTTGCTGCCCGGCCTTCCAGTCGTAATCAAAATAAAAGCCCGGGTTTTCATTCCAGCAATATTTTTCTATTGCGTATTGTCTTTTCTTGAACAAGGCGACATATGCAGTTGCTCTTTCTTTGTTACCGTTTAGCTCATAAGCTCTGGCAATTGTTTGTTCCAGGCGCAAAAGCAGGCAATTAAGATCAACCGGAATAATATCCGTAGTATGAATAGAGTCAAAATTTGTTTTGTCTTTAAACCAACGACTGCTGAAATCCCAACCCGATTCTGCACCGGCTCTCAGATGGCGAAAAAGCTGTTCTGCATCCTGCAAAGATTGATGTGATAGCTCAATATCTTCCCGGTAGGATTCAGGCCGGGCCGTTTTGTTTTCGTCCCAATAACGGTTTAGTATTTCGCCGTCCGGCATTTTTACCACCCGGTATGCGGTAAAGGATGGTTGGTGCAACTCTTCGGTACCCTGCATCCAGAAATGATATTCCTTTTCTAATTGTGGTAAATAGGTTGAAAGAACTTCTTCCCCCTTAATATCGCATAATAACTCAATCATTAATGAATAGAACGGAGGTTGTGAACGGCCGATAAAATAGCTACGGTTACCATTTGGTATGTATCCGAATGTATCTATCAGGTATGAGAAATTCCTGACCATATTTTCCAGCATGGTAACATTGCCTGAAGCTTTAAGGCCCAGCATGGTGAAGTAGCTGTCCCAATAATATATCTCTCCAAAGCGTCCGCCTGGTACAATATATGGGAAGGGAAGCGGAATAAGGGAGCCGCCATCTTTATCTGGTTGCCGTGTAAGTACAGGCCACAGGGCTTCAATATTTGCTTCCACCGATTTGCTTCCATCACTTACATAATTACTGGAATGAGGAACAGGCAGGTCGAAATGTTCCAGTACAAATGTTTTTAGGCAAAAGCCAGGCTCGTTTTTCTGTGCAGCATAGAGGGCATTAATATCTTCAATGGATGATCTTGGTAAACAGTCAACAAATGTTTTGCCATCGGGAAAGATGCGGTTCATTTGCACGTCGGCAAATAACAGGGAGTTTTTATATGTTTCGCAGATAAACATGCGTTGAGATTAGATCAGGGACCGATTATTTTTGACTATTTATCTTTGCTTTTTTGCGATATAGTTGAAAAAGAACAAGCAAAGTAAAAGTATTGACATTGGAATCAGAGCAAAATAAAATGCTTTCTGTCCTCCAATATTTTTGAACAGGTATCCTACTAATCTTGAACCTAATGTACCCCCTATGGCAGAGAAGAATACCAGTAGCGACGCCATTGGACTATGAAATTTCTTTTCTGTAGCGCTCAGTACAAATGAATTAACCAGGGGATAAATGGGGGCAAGAAATAGACCGATAAGCGGGAATACATAAGCTATCACAGGGACATCAGCAAGACTATTTACTTTTTTAGGTGTAAGTTTTTGGGTTTCTGGCAAAACAAACACCACCATCAATGCTGCTCCAACCAGGCAAAAGGCCAGTATATAGTACCACGAAATTTTTTTCACCAGCAGTGAAGAGAGATACCTTCCTAAAGCAATGGACAGTACAAGTATTGCACTCATATAGATACTTGTTTTTTCCGGAAGGAATAACACCTTTTGATTAAAGGTAGGAAGCCAGCTCATGATGCCCTGTTCTGTCATTACATACATAAAAGCGGTGAGGGCAAATACAAAAACAAGCGGACGCCTTAGCAAGCGAATCATTTCTACGAAGTCATCCTTTAGGCTTACACCAGGTTTGTCATAAGGCAAATCAAATTTTGAGAAAAGCAGAATTAAGAATGAGATTAATATCAGACCAGCAAGTACCAGGTAAATTCTAAGCCAGGCATCCGGATCTGTATCGCTGTAGAATTGCGGAAATGCTAACAAGCCTGCTGCAATACCAATCATGAAAAAGCTTTCTATTGAACTTAATACGCTTTTATGCTCTTTGTCATTATTCGTAACCAGGCCAATCAGCGAATAGACTGAAACCTTAACAATAGCAAAAGAAATGCCGACGCATGCAAACAACAATCTTACAGATGTAAATGAGTTGCCCCAATACATTCCAAGGCAACCTGCGAAAACTAATGCGAGGGAAATCAACATCCCTTTTTTGTAGCCTATTCTTGGTAAAAAGGAGCCAACCAGAAATGACGTAAAAGCAATAGAGAGATCTTTGAATGCTTCCAGTGAACTGGCTTTTACCTCATCTACGCCATAGGTATTAATTGATTTTTGTATCAGTATACCAACACTATTTAGTAAAATGGCAAAAACAAAATAATTAAGATAGAGGGAGAATTTAATTTTGAAATTGGACATGCTGCAATCGTTTGATAGTAAAATAAGCTACTATAAACGTATAGCAAGCAATGCGAAAAAACTATAACGTTTGCGGTGCAAAAATGAGGTGCACTGTGAATTATAAAGACCCACCGTCTACCAGCATTGAGTCAAGAAAGACCTCGTCGCTGCATGGTCCGTTTTTAAGACAGGAAAGCATTTGTGTAAATGCCAGTTTACCCAGTTTGTAACCACTTGTTTCCACATAGGTGATCTTTGGATGATACATAGTAGGGATAAGCCCGTTGCTGATGCCGATGACGCCAATCTGTTCCGGTACTTTAAGTTTTAGCTCGTGAATAGCATACATCACACCGATGAGAATTAGATCGCCCATGCAGAAGATAACGTCCGGTCTATCTGCAGCCCGTAGTGCTTCTAATGCTACTTTTTTTGATTCGGCGATACTTTCAGGATACTGAATAGCAATTTTTGTTTGCGGGGCTTTTTGCTCGAATACTTTTTTGAAAGAATTACATCTTTTCCTGGTTATACTCAGGTGTGGATGACCGAACAGTGCCAGCACATTTTTCTTTTCTTTTGCTATAATAGTTTCTGCGGCAATCCTGGCGGCTTCCTCATCCGCCAGGCATACTTTATTGTATTCCCCTGTTTCGGGTACCCGGTCGAAGAATACAACCGGTGTTTTCATTTCTTCCATCTTCCGGAAAGGAAGCATATCATCTGTTTCAATTGAAACAGAGGCGAAAAGCCCCATCACCATATTTTTGCGGAATAAAGAAAGATTTGATGTTTCAATCTGTACCTTATCTCTCGACTGCATTATCATGACAGAATAACCGTGAAGCCTGGCTTCTTCTTCCACAGCCGCAATAAAGGAATCGTAAAAAAAATTGTCGATCGTGGGAACCATGATGCCCAGCACATTACTCTGGCGGGTTCTTAACTGAACAGCGTAAGTATTGGGTTCATATTCCAGCGCAAGTGCCAGTTCCTTTACCCTTTTTTTGGTATTGTCCGAAATGTCAGGATGGTCTTTCAGCGCACGGGAAACGGTGGAAATGCTTATGCCGAGGACTTCAGAAAGTTTTTTAAGTGTACTTTGCTGCATTAGTTAGTATTTAGCAATCATTCAACTTGCAGCTAAAGATAATATTTAAAGTGAAACTCAATATTTCTTTGTGCCCGGGTTAAAGGTTCGCCAGCTATGCCAGAATTCCTGGTAGGCTAATACAGGCTTGAGTGAATAGACGGTATCAATGCCTTTTCCGTTTATTGAAAAGTGTTTATTGCCGAGCAGCAGTGTGTCATTTCGCAAGGTCAGCCTTTCGTTTCCCGGTGTTTCGAGTACAAAGAAACTTTTGTTATCTGCTGCCAATACCAGCACCACCATTTTATTATCCAGTTTGTCATGAATGATCCGCTCCATTTTCAGTTTGTTCCAGTCGTATGCTTTCTTTTCATTACCTGACTTTACACCCACTATCCAGGATTTATCGTTCCAGGAGAGGCTGTCTGTGCCGGTCAGGTTGTTTCTGCTCAGGCCGCTTTCATATTTCATAGTGCTGTCATAAGCTTTTACAAATGCGGGGTCAGCCTGCATGATCATCGAAGCAGGATTAAGCAGCAACCATTTTGCCAAAGATGTTTGGGTGCTGTATATCTCTGGCAGTTTTTGACCTTTTAATTTTCCGCTTATAGCTTCGCCGGTGGCTTGCCTCCACCAGCTTTTGGTGGTAGCATCTTCCAGCATTGCGTTAAAGTGATCCATACCCACCAGCCTGAATGTTTCTTTCTTTCCGTTTACAATGGGTTCAAATACCCTTCCTGTTCTGCACACGGTACAATAAGTTACCAATACAGGTTTGCCACCAATAACATCCTGGATGTGATGGTGATACCCTAAAAACTGAACAGGATATGCTTTTGCTTCTCCATTTATATAAACGCCGATCACCAGCCTGCTAGTATCCACCTTATTATTGGCGGCACTGGTTAGCAGCAATTGCTTTGGTTGTTTGAACATAGCATCAGCCGCCATTTTGAAATTGACCATATAAGTAACAGCGGCCAATACCAGCAACGGAATGACTGGTACCCATTTTCTTTTCCAGTTTGATTTGAACAGGCCAATAAGTATCATTATTCCAAACAGGCCCCTGAATATCCAGCGCCATTTATATAAAAAATAAGCAAGGCTAATGCTATTCATCCGCTGACTGCCTGGCATGGGCATGATGAAATACACATTGGCTATTTCAAAAAGAAATAATCCAAGAAAGCCCAACCAGAAATATTTTTTCATGATGAGTGATTTAAGGGTTGTTATTTATATAGATCAAAATCAACATATCCTTCTTCGGCCCGCATAGCCGCTCTTTGCACATACACCTGCCTGTCTGAAGGCGCCCAGGTGTTTAACCCGTCCACATACCGGTTGAACATACAAAAAGCGGCTGCAATTAGTACGGTATCATGTATTTCCCTGTCTGTAGCGCCGGCAGTTTTTGCTTTGTTAATTTGTTCGGCTGTAACAGACTTGCCGCTTTTTTGTACGCTGCCTGCGATTGCCAGCAGAGTTTTTATCTTATCTGAAATGGGAGAGGATTGGAAATTTGTTTTTATATCATCAATAAATTGGATGTCGCACTGCATATAATGCCCGGCTAATGCGCCGTGAACATTCTGGCAAAAAAAACAATCGTTTAAATACGAAACATAGGTGCCGATCAATTCTCTTTCACCGCGGGTTAATGTGTTATTGTCATCCCGCAATAAAATCTCTGCCAACACATTCATTGGTTTGGCAGTTTCCGGCCGGAAAGCCATAGGCCCCCTGATGCCGGGTAATCCTTCTGGTAATTGTATATATGCCATAGGAAATAATTTGGTGTTTATTTTTTTGACGAAGGACTTTCTTTACTCTCTTGTAGGGGTTGGGGGTACATATCCTTTCTCTGCCATCCGTTTTCCCATCTCTTCATAAGGGGTAGCATCAGCAGGGGTAAAGCTATTTAACCCATCCACATAGCGGTTGTACATACAAAAGCTGGCTGCGATTAAAACCGTATCATGAATTTCCCTGTCGTTAGCTCCGAAATTCCTTGCTTCTGCGACATCCTCTGCAGTTACTTCTTTGCCCAGCATTTGTACTTTACCGGCTATATGCAACAGGGCTTTCATTTTATCACTGATCGCTGCTTGCTTCATATTGGTGAGTACATCATCCACTATTTTTTTATCATCTGCATAAAGGCAGCGGGCGGCTGCAGCATGGCTGTTCGTGCAAAACATACAATTGTTTTTATACGAAACATAAGCGGCTATTAATTCCCGTTCGGCTTCCGATAAGGGAGATTCTCCTTTTAATAAAACCTGTGCCAGTTGATATAAATGCTTTCCTGTTTCCGGTCGGAACAATGCAAGGCTCTTTATGCCAGGAACACCTTCTTCTACGTTGATATAGGCCATCGTTAAACAGTTTTTCTTTCTTTAAAAAATAGTATAGCAAGTAGTCCTGCCAGGAAAACAAATGAGAACATAAATATGGCATTGCCATAGCCGCCTGCAAAACTTTCAAGGGCACCGATAAAGAATACCACTGTTGCGGTAAACAATCTGCCGATATTAAAACAGAAACCGGTAGCAGCTGCCCGAATGTTTACGGGGAACAATTGTGGTATGAAAGCAGATAATACACCCTGGCTGATGCCAAAGAGTAATGCCACTAATACTATCTCTACATAGATGACGGGTGAGAAAGAATGGTTGAGTTTAAATAGTGAAAATGCCAACACAAAGCAACCAGCAAAGCAAAGGATCATTGTTCTTTTTAATCCACCTATCGCTTTTGCAAACCAGCCGGAGATAAAACCACCCAACAGACCACCGCCACCCAAAAACATCATGCTCATTCCTCTTTCTGTTTGCGCATCTTTACCGGGCAATATCTCCTGCATCCATGTAGGAAGCCAGGCAAAAATGGCCCATAAGCCAATCAGCATACTACCAAATATCACAGTACCCAATGCAATATTCTTCCTGTTTTCAGGTAATACCAGCAGCTTCCACTCACTTTGTTTGCTGATGATAGGCTGATCTTTTTTCCATGAAGCGGATTCAGGTAAGAGCCAGATAGAAATAATGGCGAGGAATAAAGGAACTGCACCTATTAAAAAAGCTTGTCTCCAACCCGGCGCCAGGTTATTAATAAGACCTGCTGAGAAAATTCCTACTGGAAATGCAATAGATAATATTCCTAAAATAACAGCTCTTTTTTTTTCGTCCCATATCTCTGAAATGAGAATGACTGTAGTTACCAGTACTCCACCTACACCAAAGCCTGACATAAAGCGGCAGGCACTTACCCATAGCCAGGAGGAGGAGAAACTGGTCAATAAAGTAAATAATCCAAAGCAGGCGGTTGAATATATGACAGACCTGGTTCTTCCGTTTCTGTCCCCGATAAATCCCCAGGTGATGCCGCCGAACATCCATCCGAAAATGAAAAGTGAATTGATATATGCTCCAATGCGGTTCAATTCTTCCTCGCTTACATTGCCTTGCAGATCTTTTACGGCCACAGGCAGGTAAACGGACATGAGTGTGGATACTGCGCCGCAGAATACGCCGCTTATAAAGCAAATGACAAATGCAATAGCAAGTCTTTTACCCGGAGCAGCATTTGTATGGGAAGAAGTTATTTTTATGAAAACTGGATTATTGGTGAGTAGTATCTTTTTTTAAATGATCATAACCTTGTGGCAGCCTGTTATACCCATGCTCTACCAGCCGGATTGCCAATGAATCAAAGTATTCTGCCTTTTCAGGCAATGCGGTTGCGAGTCCGTCCACATAGCGGTTGTATAAACAAAACAATGCCGCTATCAGAACTGTATCATGGATCTCAATATCTGTTGCTCCCTTTTCTTTGGCGGCGACGATAGATTGTTCAGTTACATTTTTGCCGCTTTCCTGCACTTGGGCAGCAATGGTCAGCAAGGCTTTCATTTTTTCACTTACCGGTGCGGTAATAATATTTTGTTTTATTTGTGCAGT
>JAEUVL010000603.1 GCA_016786965.1 Chitinophagaceae bacterium | reverse complement strand
TTTCAACACCAGGCTACTGCGGGAAATACATCCGCAAACGAAACTGTAATTCCCAACACAACATTTGCCAATAATGCCACAGACTTACTGATAATAACACCCTTTTGGGATGGTGTTTATTTAAATGCACCAATTGGTGTTTATTTTTCATTGGGTACCTGGCGGATCTTCCGCCAAGACCTGGGCGCTATGCCCATAGGCGCAAAATTTAATGTAATGGTGGTAAAACAATAATTGCGTGACTTAAACTCTGTTTTATGATGACAAAACTTATCATCTTCCTGTTATCAATTACAATCAGCATAACTGCATTCCCGCAAAATGTTGGCATCGGCACTGTGACCCCGGCCGAAAAACTGGATGTTGCCGGTAATATAAACATACAAGGCAATCTGAAAGTGAAAGGAGATGCTGGTCAACCCGGTCAGGTGCTGCGTGTAAACAATGATGGCACACAGAGCTGGGCAAATTCTTTTGGATATAAGAATAGAAAAGAGTTTACCATCCCCGGTATCACCACCTGGACAGTACCGGCAGGCGTAAGAGAGATTATGATTGAATGTGTGGGAGGAGGAGGTGGTGGTGCATTTGCTGGTGGCGGCGGTGCAGGTGCCTACAGTATCGGAATAGCGAAAGTGGCACCTGGCACCATTATTACCGTTAATGTTGGAAACTTTGGAGAAGGTGCCTCTTCAGCTGGTTCTTTAGGCGGCTTTGGTGGTGGCAGCCTTGCGATAGGGGGAAACATTTCAAGTCCAGAGTTTACCATCACCAGCGGCGGCGGCGGTGGAGCATCTACCGGTAATCCGGGGGCCGGCGGAAATGGATATGCCAATGGAGATAGTTTACTCTATTTCCGGTCATATTCGGGTGGCTATGGTGCTGTTACTACTGAAGAATATACACAGCTAGATGCAACTACTTACATAACTGCCAGGAAGTGGGGAAATGGCGGAGCTTGTCCGTATAATCCAGTGGCTGTTTCTACCGGAGGATTTTACAGTTTTAATTCCAGCACATTTGCGACATATAGGATTTATTCCGGTTATCCTTTAGGAGGAGACTCACCCGGATATGGCGGAGCCGGGAACGTGGATGTAATCTTAAGCAAATGGGGTATTGATGGTGGCAGGGGCCTTATCGCCATTTCCTGGTAATACAGAACATAACAAACAAAATGAAAAAGCAGAAAAAAAAATTAATACTGTCCCTGTTTTTATACTTAAGCTTACCTGTTTTCTCCCAGCAAAAATTACAGCATGTAAGTTCAATAAAAAACATTGGCAACAACTCCACCTTCATTAACGCCGAAGGATTGAACAACAACCCCAATGCCATTATTATTGTTGAGTACGATG
>JAEUVL010000575.1 GCA_016786965.1 Chitinophagaceae bacterium | reverse complement strand
AGGCACAGCACACCCTAAAGGCAACAACATTTTTTCTTTTCTTTGTTGTACTCTTGCACTTGTTTTAGTCACCTTTGTTGTCTATTTGTTGCCCAATCTCTGTAAGTGCTTGATAATAAAGGGAACTATAATTTTTGTATCGGAAAGTAGTTTTTTTAAATGGAAGAGATTTTAATCTCATAGTGAATAAGCGCCATATGTATTGACGGAACGAGGAGTCAGAGCTAAAAATTTTTCAGCAGCGAGCTTTAAGCATTTTATACCTTTATCTCCCATCATGCCAACTCAACCTAGTGAGACAGAGCCGGATTTTATTATAATTCATTTCTTAATTACATTATACCTGATATGAAAAAGATCATCCTTGTTATCTGCGCAGCAACTTTTTTTCCATTTGCAGGGTTCGGCCAGATCAAACGGGCAGCTCACTGGTTTTTTGGATGGAAAGCTAGTATTGATTTTAACTCGGGAAGTCCGGTTGTAACAGGTTCATCACAGCTTACTTCTATTGAAGGGAGTAGTTCGTTGTCAGACGCCTCTGGCAATCTTCTTTTATATTCCAATGGCGAAACAATCTGGAATAGGTTAAACCAAGTTATGTCAAATGGAACCGGCATTTTGGGTGATCAATCATCGGCCCAGTCCTGTCTTGCAGTTCCTGCGCCGGGAACTGATTCTGTCTATTTATTTACTACAAGGGCTTTTGGTAGCGCAGGCGCCAGGTATAATATTATTGATATGGGGCTGGATGGAGGTCTGGGAGCTATAACTGAGAAAAATGTCTCATTGTTTTCTGCAGGCACAGAAGAGTTAGCTGGAACGCAGCATTGCAACGCCAAAGATTTCTGGATCGTTGTCCGGGAGAATGTTGTCAATGAATTCAGGTTTCATTCATACCTTTTATCTGCCAGCGGCCTTGCTGCTCCTGTTATCAGTTCTTTTAGTTTCCCCAATTCAATAAATAATACTGTAGGTAGTTTGACTTTTTCCACAAATGGTTCGAAGTTGATATTTAATTCATTTTCGTCTGATATTTATATTTTCAATTTTGATATTGAGACAGGTCTGATTTCATCCGGTAATGTCATAATCCGGGAACTCAACCAGAATATTTACTCTACGGCTTTATCACCAGACGCAACCAAATTATATGTTTCATCTTGGACTTCCGGTGATAAGTGCCGGGTGGTGCAGTACGATATTACAGCTCCCAATATTGGACTTACAAGGGTTGTGATCGATAGTACAAATTTTCAGTTTGGCAGCCCAAACGGTTATGGCTTCTTAGGCGAATTGCGACTAGCACCCGATCAAAGGATATATATTAGCAGATGGAACCAGGAACAACCTTTTCAAGTAAACCCGGAAACCTTTTACTCACTGGATAGCCTTGACGCAATCCTATCACCCAACCTTCCTGGAATAGCATGTTCGCATCAAAGGAATTATTTGTACCTCGATCATAAGCCAACAATGCTGGGACTTCCGAATTTCATCAGCAATTATTTAAGCCCGTCCCAATCCGGTTATTCCTGTGCTATTCCAATGCCCGTTGAGCTATCTGACTTTAACGCCAAGCTGCTATACGACGGGAGAGTGGAATTGACCTGGCGCACATTCTCTGAATCAAATTCTTCTCATTTCATAGCGGAGCGTACGGATGCTGCTGCCCAGTTTAATCCATTTGGAACTATACCCGCATCAGGGTATACTACCAATCCAACACTATATTCAATCATTGATTATTCCCCTTTACCTGGCATTAATTATTACAGACTCAAGATAATGGACATTGATGGCAAGTTTGAATTCAGCAAAATCGTTACGGTGAGGGTGAAAGATAAAAATGGGATAATGATTTTCCCCAATCCTGCAAATGAGTTTATCGATCTGTATTTTAGTCATCCGACAGAAAGAGGGATGATCCAGATTTATTCATACAATGGAGAAAAAGTACTAGAGATTTTAAACCTTCAGCCCGGTGCCAAATTTTTGAGACTAGATGTAAGATCACTGGCAAAAGGAAGCTATATAGTAAGAGTCATTTCGGAAACGGGAATAAGCTCCAAATCCTTTTGGGTACAGTAAGAAATTGTAATCTTGCCTTTTTTTCAATTCAACATTTGAGAATTGAAGAGAATTATAAATTGGGTGCAGACATTTAAGTAGATTGAACAATGTTCAGTCCTAAATAAATCGATATAGTTACTATACAACAGATAATCGGTCGTAGATGAGAACAACACAGTTAGAACCGTCTATATAATTCGTAATGAAATTATTTTACAGGCGAAAGCATTCTCTGTAACATTCAGTTTTTATTTTGAAAAGTTTTTTTCTTTATAGCGTTGCCGATTTGTTACCAGAACTGTAATAAGTATTGATAGCAAATAATAAGCTGTATTTATATCGGCAAGTAAGATAATATCGTTAGGGTAGGGGAGGGGCTGTGCAATAGTTTTTTGCATCGCAAAGCGACACTGCAACGAAGGGTGTACGGAGGATGAACGAAGGATGAACGAAGGATTCCTGCTTCTGGCAGGGGAGAGCAGTAAGGTAAGCGTATAGTAAGAAGGGAGTAGCAGTGAAGTAAGACCGTATTAAGCCCGGCTTTTCCCCGGAACTTGAGCCAGCTTTTTAAAGCTTTAACATTGTTTTCAACCTGGTAATCCGGAGGCTTCTTTAATTTTACCGGCATACCGCTGCGGGCAGTAAGCAGCATTTTAATCTTCAATCCGTACTTATGGCCAGAGGGGGCAATCAATCTATCCTGAATGATCTCAGGGGTGCAATCGGTAAACAAATAGTGGTGAAACAATATGCGTATGGTACGGTAGTGAGCGCCTACCCATATATGCGTAAGCTAAAGCCTACCGCTCTTCAGCAATACAGGCAGGGTGCATTTGCAGACGCAGTGGCGTATGCCCAATCTATTGTTAGAAACCCGGCACTAAAGAAAGCCTATGCTGCCAAGCTGGACAAAGGTCAGCGGGTATATAATGCGGCGATCAAAGAGTACCTGGAGAAACAAAAGCAAAAAGGAAAGTAAAAACCTATCCCGTCTCTTTACATTCTACTTTGTGATCTCTTCAATGGCTTCTGCAACGGCCCTGAGCAATTCCGGGTTGGTTTTTTGAGTGGAGGTTATTTCATCAAAAGGAACCAATGCTCTCCAGTTTCTTTCTTCATCCGGTTCAAACAAAATGGTATTCCCGTCTATGACCACCTCGAGTTTAATGGTGTAGCCATAATTCAAAAGCCTTGCAGGGAAATGGTATTCTTTACCCCCGAAACTGACGGGGATATGAAACTCATCGTTCATGGGAAGTGTTTTATAGTACTGCAAATGTAAGTGTGAAGGAGCCTGCCTGCCGATTTTATTGGTTTGTACTGGTGGGTTATCTAACCCATTAACAGGGGAGAAGAATAATAGGTCGATTTATAAGGATGCGTATTAAAATATTTACTTTATTCAAATTTTGCAAGGATTAAATAATAAACCCTGCAAGTAAAATTGGAACGAAACTGTATCTCTATTGTGTCATAGTTGAAACCATATTTACAAAAGGTCGACCGAAGTTCTGGTTGTTAAATAAGCCAAGAATATGTGTTTTATTGCAGTAAGAAGTGATTTTCCTTTCCAGATACAAGTGTCAATAAGACTGACTAAATCAAATACTTGTATGGTATCTTTCAACCGAAAGGGTGTAATAAGCTACAAGATTACATCTTTAAAAAATCCGTGGTCATCAATGAGTGGACAGGCAGGCCACCGTATTGCGCAAGTGAATGGCGTAACTTAGCAGCTGATCTTCAACCAAACCTTTATGCAGGACATTCAAATTCTTATAGCTGAAGATGAAAGAAGCATTGCCGATTCCTTGAGCCAGGGCCTGCGGGAGAATTCTTTCCAGGTACAGGTGGCTTATGATGGTAGCATGGCATTGAAGCTGTTTCAAAGCAGGTCTTTTCAACTGGCTATCCTGGATATTAATCTTCCAGGAATGAATGGCTATGAACTGTGTAAGGCTATCAGGGCGATAGACCCTTCAGTTCCTGTGCTGATGCTGACTGCAATGAACAGCGTGGAGAATAAGATCGAAGGATTTGAAGCAGGTGCTGATGATTATGTGGTGAAGCCGTTCGATTTCAGGGAATTACTTGTGCGGGTAAGGGCAATGCTGAAACGACTGCACAGTACTGTTGCAACAGGTGTTTCGCTGAAAGCCGGCGAATTGATAATGAACCTGGATTCAAAAGAAGTTACCCGCAACGGGAAAACCATTCAGCTTACGGCCAAAGAGTTTCAATTGCTGGAATATTTTTTACGTAATAAGAACAGGGTTTTATCAAGAGCTGATATTGCTTTAAATGTATGGGATATTAATTTCGACAGCGGTACTAATGTGATAGATGTATATGTAAATTATCTGCGTAAAAAAATAGACAAAGGTTTTGAATCACCATTGATCCATACGCAGGTGGGTATGGGGTATGTGCTGAAAGATAAAAGCTGATGAAACTATCATTTAAGATAAACCTGTTGTTTACCGTTATAGTTTCCGGCATCCTGCTGGGGATGACTGTCTTAATATTTAACCTCAGCCGGAGTAATGTACACAAAGATTTTCGTCAGCGATTGAAAACCCGTGCTGCCCGTGCTGCTTATTTGTATTCCCTGTTCAGGAATGATACTACCAATCTGTTGAAATCATTAGATGCCAATGCCCCACCCGCTCTTTTTAATAAGAGTATCAATATTTATGATGCCGGTTACACAGAATTATATGAGTATCACGACCTGAATGTGAGCGAATTTAAGGCGGATACGGCCTGGCTAAATACCGGTAAAAGGGACGGGGAGTTTTTTTTTACTGCAGGTGAAAAAGATATCTGCGTGTATTATGATGCGGGCAGTGCAGAGCCGGTGATCGTACTCGTGGCAGCTGAGAACATTGCCGGAAAGGAATATATCAATAACCTTAAGCGGATATTTATTATTTACTTTCCTGTGGCTGTTTTAATAACCCTTATTGCCGGATATTTGTTTTCCAGAACGATCATCAAACCGGTGAAAGAGACGATCCGTGATGTAAAACTTATTACTTCACAAAACCTTTCTTACCGTCTTTTTACCGGAAACAGGAAGGATGAACTGGCCGAGCTGAACGCAACGTTCAATGAATTGCTGAACCGGCTGGAAGAGTCTTTTGCGATACAGAAAAGATTTATCTCCAATGCTTCTCATGAGTTATCGACTCCGCTGACCTCCATATCCAGCCAGATACAAGTATCGCTTCTGCAGGAAAGGACGGCGGCAGAGTACCAGCAGGTGCTGAATTCAGTTCTTAAAGATGTACAGGGGCTGCACTATCTTACGAGGAACCTGCTTGAAATCGCCAAGGCTGGCACACATGGCGCTATTTCCCTGGAGAAGGTTCGCCTTGATGAGATACTGATCAAAGCACACAGCGATGTATTGCGGCAAAACAGTGGTTATAAGATCGAATTGGCTTTCCCGGAATTGCCAGAGGAGGAGAACGAATGCCAGGTATTTGGTAATACTCACTTACTGTACAGTGCTTTTAAGAATGTGATGGAGAATGGGTGTAAATATTCGCCTGATGGCAGGACAAAGGTTGATCTTTTGCTAAAAGGGAGAGAAGCAGAAATTGTTTTCAGTAATAAGAGCGACATTATTTCCGAGGAGGAAATTGAACGGTTATTCGAACCTTTTTACAGGGGTAGTAATGCTGAAAGCAAACCGGGAGTGGGACTTGGGCTTACGCTTACCCGTCGTATCATTGGTTTGCATAAAGGAAGTCTTACCATTCAGTCAGAAGTCAGTAAAGGCACCCTTATACTCATCATACTTCCTACTTTAAAGAAATAGCAAATTCTAATGCCATTCTAATGATTCATTAATGCCGTTATAATACCGGTGTGATAGCTTGCGTTCATGCAGAAGTTATTTACCAGGATATTGGTGCCGGTCAGTTTCAACCGGGGTACAGGTTTGGCGATAGATAAAGCGATCCAACTGGCCAATCGTTTTGCCTGCGATATCCATTTGCTTTATGTACGACCAGTTCCCGGTTTACTCTCTTTTTTGCATGCCAGATATTTTTCGGGATACTCTGCTCCATCAGCTAATACAAACCTGGCCAGAAAATTAAAACACCTGGAAGACAGCAACAGGGAAAAGCTACAGGATGGGCTTCTTATAAGTTCGTCGGTCATACCGGGTAATTGGCAATCTGTCATGAAGCAAACGATCATTGCGGAGCATATTGACCTGGTGGTAGTGCCGGGAAAACGCAGCCGGTTACACCGGGCCCTTATTCATGGCATCAACCTGAACACTTTGTCGCTTCAAACACAATGCCCGGTGCTTACCGTAACCAGCCGCTTCAATATAAGCCAGCTTCAAAACATTGTTGTACCTGTGGGCGACTGTTTGCCGGTAAAGAAACTTACCATAGCTACCTATCTATGCAGAGAAGTGGATGGAAACATTCATTTAATGGGCAGCGGGGATTATTCGCACAATGGTGGGGAGAAAAAGCGATTTTTAATCAAGGCATATAAATTACTGAATGACTATGGCCATGTTAGGATCAATTGTTCGTTGTCAGGCGACCTAGACAATCCTGCCAATACTCTTGCTTATGCAAGAGAGGTCCAGGCTGACCTGATCGTTGTGAATACCGGAAAAGAATCTCTGCTAAACGGCTGGTGGAACAGGCTTATGGGCAAATATTTATACCGTGAGTCAGATATCCCTGTTTTAACTATTGCCCCGCAGTATGATATGATGCCGTTCAATTAACCTTAAACTGAAAACGATGAAAAGAAAAAAGATAATTATACTTATCGCAGCTATCACTGTAAATTCCTTCTTTGCAAAAGCCCAGGTGATTGATGAAGCCAGGTACCTTATAGATAATGAGAAGTACCAGAGTGCAGAGTCCTTGCTGGAGAAGTTTGCCGGGGCCATATCCGATGAACCGGAGGCCAGTAACCTGCTGATAAAAACATATTTTGAGCAGGATAAAAAGGAAGAAGCAAAACAATTCATTAAGACCCGCCTGTTACCGGCCATTAGCAATACTTCAAACCCCCTGGAGAAGGTAGCCTATGCACGGTACCTGTTAGGAACAGGCAATAAGCCCGCTGCGGATGATATATTTACTTCTTTGCTAAATGATAAAAAGAACCAAAAGAACGCATCGCTGCTGATGGCTATGGCCGAAGTGTACATTGATGAGGAAGCCGGTGATCCCAAGATGGCTATAGAATGGCTGAATATGGCGGAAAAGAGGGATAAGAACAACCCCCAGGCAGATATCTTAAAAGGGCTGGCCTACCGAAGGATACCCGATGCAACTAATGCATTTCTGGCTTACACTGCAGCATTGAAAAAAGACCCCGGGAATGTAAGGGCCCATTACCTGATCGGAAAGATATTTACCGCCCAGAAAAATCCAGATGTATATATGGAGCATTTTCAGAAGGCGTACCAAACTGATTCTTCCTATGCGCCGGTTCTGGAAGAATTGTATAACCACTATTACTACCGTGATGTACGCCTGGCGAAGAAATACCTTGAGGAATTCATTGTCCATGCTGATTATTCTCTGCGGCATGAGTACTACCTCACAGATATTTTATACCTGAACGGGGAGTATGCCAATGCGATACGGGCAGCAAAGGGTATCATCGCAAAGATCGGTGATGAAAGTCAACCACGATTGTACAAGCTGATAGCATATTCTTATGCGAAATCAGGCGATTCTGCGCAGGCACTGCCAGCAATCAAACAATATTTTGAAAAAGAAGAGCCAGCTAAAACAATAGCAGCTGATTTTGAGCTAAGGGCCCGGCTTACAGAAAGGATTAGCGGCACAGAGGATGCTGTCATTTCTTATTACACTATTGCGTTTGAGATGGATACCCTGGCACAAAATAAAGCCAGGTATGCTGCTAAGATCGCTGCTTTATACAAACAGGCGGATAACCAAAGCCAACTGGCGATCTGGCTTGGTAAGTTATACCAATGGAAAGCTAAGCCGACCAATGTGGACCTGTTCAATTGGGGACTGGCACATTATACGGCCCGTGACTATAAAGCAACTGATAGTGTTTTTGGTCTGTATGTAAGCCGTTACCCCAATGATATATATGGGTATTACTGGAGGGCACAAGCGAATGCGGCCATTGATACCAGTATGAATGAAGCACTGGCAGTGCCTTATTATATTAAAGTAGTTGAAATTGGCGAAGAGAATATAAACGCAAACACAAAAATGCTGCTGAAAGCATATGGATATCTTGGTGGATATGAAGCCAATATTACAAAGGACTATACGAAGTCTTTAATGTGGTTTGAAAAATATCTTAGCCTTGATGCCGGGAATGAGGATATAGCAGGATATGTTGAAACGTTGAAAAAATGGATAGAAAATAAAAAGTAAATATTCCCCGGCTCCTTAAAAATGAAGATTGGTTTTTCGATGGTGCGTTTAGTGGGGGGTGCGGTTTGTTTTCCTGCGCCCCCTTTTTTTAATTTCTACACTATGGTTACAGTAATTATACCGGCACTTAATGAAGAAAAAACCATCCGGCAGGTAGTAAAGCTAGCTAATCAATCTCCCCAAGTAACAGAGGTGATAGTGGTGGATGATAAATCGATGGACGATACGGTACACGAAGCAAGAAAGGAAGGCGCTGTTGTGATCACCAGCACAAAGCTTGGCAAAGGCGCTTCTATGAAGGATGGGGTGCTGGTGGCAAAGAATGAGATCATTGCTTTTCTTGATGCCGATATAACTACCTACCCGGCTAATGTTGTGGAAGAACTTACGGGGCCCCTTCTAAATGAGGAAGCAGACTTTGTAAAATCATATTTTACCCGGCAGGCCGGAAGGGTGACCGAACTTGTAGCAAAGCCATTGCTCTCTATATTATATCCGTCGTTTCCCAATTTCAGACAACCGCTCAGTGGTATGATCGCCGGGAAGAAAAAGCTGTTTGCCTGCTGTGATTTTGAGGACGGTTATGGAGTGGATATAGGCATCCTGATCGATATGCACAACCTGGGAGCAAAGATAGCTGAAGTGAGTATCGGAAATATTGAGAACAGGATGCAGCCGCTAGAACAGTTGGGCAGAATGAGCCGCGAAGTAGCGAGAACGATCATGAAGAAATCAAGAAGTTCGGAAGTAAAGAACCTGGAGACCTACGAGAATATCCAGGTGATCAGGGAACAAATGGAGTTTGCGATTCGTGAAGGGTTGATGTCATTAAAAAAGATAGCCGTGTTTGATATGGATAACACGATTCTTCAAACCAGTTTTATACAAACTGCGGCAGAGAAATTTGGATTTAATCAGCAATTGCTGGATATAGTTACCAGTACTGAAAACCCTTATATCCGCACCAAACTGATCGCCTCCCTGCTAAAAGGAAGATCAATTGGCGATTTGCTTGATCTGACGGATAGCATTACAGTAAGGCAGCACCTGCAGGAACTGGTAGATGAATTAAAAAAGCAGGGATATATTACTGGTATTATCAGCGATAGCTATGATTGTATAACAAACCATCTTAAGAACAAATACGGGTTTGATTTTACTATTTCCAATGAGCTGGAGTTCTCTAAAAGCTATGCCACTGGAGAAGTGAAAGTGCCTTCGCTGTTTTTGTCTGGCGAAGGAAGCTGTTGCAAACATGATTATTGCAAACTTAATGCCCTTGTAAAAATTTGTGCACAATACAAAGTTGAGCTGAAGAACACGTTAATGATCGGTGATGGGGAAAATGATGTCTGTTGTATCCGGAAAGCAGGCATTGGTGTTTCTTTTTGCTCTTCCAGTTATTTAGTGGATTCAGTGGCAGACTATGTGATCAAAGAGCCGGATTTTAAGCTGTTAATCCCTATCTTAGATTGATATGATGACAGTATTAATTCTAGGTGTTTTTGTGCTGGGCTACCTGGCGATCGCATTTGAGCATCCTCTGAAGCTGAATAAAGCGGCATCAGCGTTGATAACCGGAGTGCTTTGCTGGACGATCTATATTGTTCAAAGTGATTCGGCAGATACAGCCGGAGAAGAGTTATTGCATCATATGGGTGAAATATCCTCTATTCTTTTTTTCCTTCTGGGTGCTATGACCGTTGTGGAACTGATCGACTCGCACAACGGATTTGATATTATTAAAGAGAAGATCACCACCACGAGCAAACCCCGGTTACTGTTTGTAATAACTGGCGTTACTTTTTTCTTGTCTGCTTTACTTGACAATTTAACGACTGCTATCGTGATGACATCGCTTTGTTCCCGGCTATTGAAAGAAAAAGAGGACAGGCTATGGTTTGCAGGTATGATCGTTATTGCAGCCAATTCGGGCGGGGCATGGTCGCCACTGGGGGATGTGACCACTACTATGCTCTGGATAGGCGGACAAATAACGGCCTTGAATATCATGAAGCAGCTTATACTGCCCAGTATTGCTGTGTGCATTATACCAGTCCTGATCATTGCATACCGATTCAGAGGTAAAAAGATCGATGCGGTGCAGGTGCCGGAGCGATCTCCAAAGGAGAAAACTGAAGGGAAGATAGTATTGTTTGCCGGTGTTGGTTTTTTGATTTTTGTACCTGTTTTTAAAACGCTTACTCATCTTCCTCCTTTTATGGGAATGCTGCTTGCACTCGGACTAATGTGGGTAATCACCACGATAATCCACAAAGGAAAAGAAACTGAATCAGTACAGAAATACTCAGTAACACATGCTCTGCAAAAGGTGGATTCTCCCAGCATTCTTTTCTTTCTTGGCATCCTGTTGGCCGTTTCAGCACTTCAGTCATTTGGGTTATTAAAAGAAATGGCAGACGGTCTTAACAGTACCTTTAAGAACGATTACCTGATAGGTACCGCACTGGGGCTTTTATCTGCTGTGGTGGATAATGTTCCTTTAGTGGCGGCTTCTCAAGGAATGTATGATCTGTCCACTTATCCTACAGACCATCATTTTTGGGAGTTCCTGGCGTTGACGACCGGTACCGGTGGCAGCGCTATTATAATAGGATCGGCCGCAGGTGTAGCGGTGATGGGGATTGAGCATATTGAATTCATGTGGTATTTAAAAAAGATCTGCTGGCTGGCACTTATCGGGTTTGCCGCAGGAATAGCGGTATTTCTTTTGCAGTTACAAGCAGGGTTTTAAGCTTCCGGATGGTCATCAAGGAAATATATCAACGTATACTGAATTTTCTGCGGACCAAATTGAGCAGGGCTCAGTTTATCATGCTGATAGCCACTCTTGTTGGATTCTTTTCCGGATTAATAGCGGTACTGCTGAAAACACTGGTGCACCGGATACAACATTGGGTGGAAGCTATCTCATATAACCGCTATACCTTTTTAATATTCCCGGCTATTGGTCTTATTGCCACTGTTTTTATCATACGTTATTTTTTTGGAGGGAAGATCGAAAGGGGTATTGCGATGGTATTAAAATCCATAGCAGGCAAAGCTTCTTTCATCCCCTTGTCTCATACATATTCACATGTGGTTACCAGTTCTGTCACCGTTGGTATGGGAGGTTCGGTGGGATTGGAAGCGCCTATAGTTGCCACGGGCTCGGCCATCGGCTCCAATATATCCCGCATCAGTGATCTGAATTACCAGGAACGGACCTTATTAATAGCCTGCGGCGCTGCAGCCGGCATTTCTGCTGTGTTTAATGCGCCGGTGGCCGGGGTGATATTTGCTGTTGAAATATTACTGACGGAAACAGTGGTCAGCTATTTCATACCGTTGATCATCTCATCAGTAGTGGGAGTATTGTGTTCGAAGGTGATATTACAGGAATCATCCCTGTTCAATTTTGTACTAAAGCAATCCTTTGATTAT
>JAEUVL010000559.1 GCA_016786965.1 Chitinophagaceae bacterium | reverse complement strand
GTGATGCCCTCTTTATTCAATGCTGACCAGGCTACATTTGAAAACGGTGAAGTATAGTTATCCCGTCCAATTACATACCCATTGTTGAAAACCATGGGACGGAACCATTCCCCGTCCAGCGTATTATCATCTTTATAAGTTTTTACATGGGTATGCAAATGCGGAGCGGTAGAGTTACCGGCATTACCAGCGAGGCCCAAAAAGTCCCCTTTTTTAACTATTGCATTTTTGGAAAGAAATTTTGCCGGGATACTTCCTTTCTGCATGTGTGCATACAGTGCTACCAAACCACCATGGCGGATGTTAAGATGATTGCCACCGCCTCCTCCCTGATTTTCATAGGCGCCCCAGTAATTAGTTTTCTGATCGGCCATGAACTGATCCGCCTTTGCCTGTGTCAATCCTCCTGGCATAGGACCTGCGTTGTTGGGGCAATCGTTCAAAAATTGCAATACATAGCCATCCGCCATAGCATAAATCGGTTTGCCCCATATCCGGAAATGATCATTTTTGCTACCGTCTTTGTTTGGTAACAGGTCAGACCAGCCATCTTTATAACCGCTAACGCCCATATCATAGGCAAATACCTGGTCTCCGCCACCATGCATAGCATAGCTGCTCCAGTATTCATTTTCCCGCAGGTCTGTTTTTTTAAATGGGAGTGATAGTCCTGTATTGTAAGGCTGTAGTTTTTTTGTTATGGAAATGGGAGTGATATAGCCTTTAAAATAAAACCTGAATGTGGCCTCGGTTGGCAGGGGAGATTCCAGAAAGATCACATCGCCGTTCACATGGTAGTCACGGCCGTTTTGCCAGCACCAGGTATATCCGGGGTCAACTTTTAGCTGGTCTGCTGCGAGAACGATATTCTTAGTGATCTTTTGGTTCCCCTTATCGTATTCAATGGTCACTTTGTCAAGGTCCACCTGAGCTGTTCCGGTATTGCTCACACAGCCGTACACAGACAGTTGACCTTTTTGGGGTTCATAAAAAGAGAAGCCTGGTTCTAAGAGGTAGGCAATGGCATCTCCCTGTTTTGGTTCGATGAACACACTTACATTTTCCGGGGCACCGGCAGCACGGATCACTTTATCAAAGGTGAAATTGGTCCTGGTTATCCCGGTGATGTTTTTTTGAACATCGATCTTGTCGGAATGACGAATGTTGGTAACCTGTGCTGCAGCAGGAATAATGCTGCCCGCAGCAAAAGCCGCCATCAATAATAGCTGTTTCATAAAAAAGGTTTAATGGTTAATGGTTTCAATGGAAAGCAAAGCTATTGCTAGTTGCAGAACGCAGCAATACCATGAAAGGGCTACCCGGTTTGTGGTATAGGGGAGTAACTCTTGAGGGGTTTTGAACCTCTCAAGAGTTACATCATTTTTCTTCTCACATTTTTCCCCCAACAATGTGAATAACTGGCTGATAGCCAGCCCGGCTTTTACTCACCTTTGCTTTATATTCGCCGCCTGACTTAACCCTACTTAAACACGAAAACAGTGAGATTAAAAAGTTTAGAAATCAAGGGCTTCAAGAGTTTTGCTGATAAAACAGTAGTCACTTTTGACGATAATATTACCGGCATCGTGGGGCCGAATGG
>JAEUVL010000545.1 GCA_016786965.1 Chitinophagaceae bacterium | reverse complement strand
CAAATATTGCTCTGCCTGTCCGGTGAGCGAACCATACAAACTATAAATAAATGCAGCCGTAGCGCCAATGGCAATGAGCACATTCATATTCGGCATACCATTGCGCAGGCTTTTCCAGGCACTTTTACCAAAAAAACTCATGCCAACGATATAGACAGGAATAGTAAGTGCCAGTTGAACCCAATGGTTCATCAGCCAATGGATATGCACCCCCGGAATCATGTGCAGCATCAGCAGGGCAGTAAATGGAAGACAAAACCAAAACCGCCGTAAGTGGGTGGAAAGAAAAGCTTTGTTTTTTGGTTGTTGAGCTTTAACCTCTTCTGTTCCGTCACTCACTATGGAGTAGCCAAGGTCGCTTATGCCGGCCGTAATTTTTTCTTTAGGAAAAATTGCGCCGGTATCAAAGATCACATCACCGGTCGCAAAGTTCACTTTTACATTCTTCATGCCCTGCTTTTCCAGGTATTTATGAATGTTTAATGCACAAGTGGTGCAATCCATACCCTCTACTTTCCATTGGACCTTTTCCATACTGCAAAATTACCCAACTTTCCAGCCCGGATTTACCGATTAGCGGAATACTATAACAACAGTGTTGCATAAAAAGATATGATAAACCCAATAAATTAAATTTATTTCCCTCTAGGGTATGTCTTATGTCTGCTGGTAGTACAGGCAGCCGGTCCCAAAACTCACAAGACTTTCATGGGACCTTCACGGGACTTTCACGAGACCCTCACCAGACCGTAACTGTATCTTCAGGCGTTCCTGGCTGCCTTTACACCCGCTTCCGGTCCGAAGCACATGCCTTACGCATCCGAACCGGCAAGATGCCAGTATTATGGCAGGGGCAATAACGATTTACTGCTATTTGTTATCCAACAGAAACCATCATTCTGTTATTGGCTACAGTCCGGCTAAATAGCTTTCAATGACATTCGTTTGCTAAGCAATAAAAGAAAAAGATGTGGGGGCACGGCAGCTTTAGGCACCCGGGGTTAAATTTGCTCTATGGAATGGATATTTTCATTAGATATGATCAACGAAGTGGCAAAAAACTTCCGTACTGCCACAGACGGAAAACTGGTCTTTGCTTTTCATGGGCAAATGGGCGCCGGTAAGACCACCTTTATCCATGCCCTTTGCGATGCCATGGGGGTAAAGGATGTGGTGGGTAGTCCTACGTTCTCTATCATCAATGAGTATGAATATGATTGCTCCGGAACGGGAAAGGTATTGTTTCATATGGACCTGTATCGCATTAAAGATGAAGAAGAGGCTGTGCGAACGGGTGTGGAAGATGCTTTATTCAGCGGTTGTGTGTGCCTGGTGGAATGGCCGGAAAGGGCCCCGGGTATTTTTCCGGAAGATACCGTGCATGTTTACATAGAGTTGGTGGATAGTCAAACCAGGCGGTTAAAAATCACTGATATTTAAGTACATTTGAAGAACTGGTTATTAGTTATTGGTTGCTTGCTGTTTCAAGAGGGGAATTATCCTTTCAGGTTGCAAAAACCAGTAACCAATTAAGCATAGCCAGCAGCAAGAAACCAGTAACCAGCAATGAGCCAGCAAAGACCCATAATAAGTACTTCATTCAGCTACGAAACATTAGAGGAAACGCTGGATATAAAACCCAAAGCGGAAGGCATGATGATCGGTATACCCAAGGAGATCGCCTTCCAGGAAAACCGGATTGCCCTGACGCCTGATGCGGTTAGCGTACTGATAAGTAATGGCCACCAGGTAATGATAGAGCATAACGCCGGGGAAGCTTCTCATTTCAGGGATAAAGATTATAGTGAAGCCGGTGCAAAGATCGTGTATGACAGGGAGAGTGTTTTTAAAGCGCCAATACTGGTAAAGAGTGCGCCGGTGATCGATGAAGACCTTCCATTGCTGCAATTGAATCAGATCATCATCTCTCCGATTCATCTCTCGGTAATGAAAGCGGAGATACTGGAAAAGATGATGGAGAAACGGGTAACGGCTATTTCATTTGAAAATCTGAAAGACGACAGCGATTCCTATCCCATTGTTCGCAGTATGAGTGAGATTGCAGGAAGTGCGGTTATGTTGATAGCAGCACAATACCTCGGTTCTGCTAATCATGGAAAAGGAGTGTTGCTTGGCGGAGTGTCTGGCATTGCCCCAACAAAAGTGATTATCATCGGTGCAGGTATCGTGGGAGAGTATGCCGCAAGGGCAGCACTGGCACTGGGAGCCTCTGTAAAAGTGTTTGATAATAGTGTTTATCGACTCAAGCGGTTGCAGAATAATATCGGCCAGCGAATGTGGACCTCAGTAATAGAACCCCGCTTACTGGCCAAACAATTAAAGACCTGCGAGGTGGCCGTGGGAGCCATCGGTTCTGAAACCGGAAGGACACCTCTGGTGGTAACAGAAGAGATGGTAAGCAATATGCGGCCAGGTTCTGTTATCATTGATGTAAGCATCGACAGAGGTGGTTGTTTTGAGACCTCTGAGATCACTTCTCATGAGCATCCCATTTTTATGAAGTACGGGGTCATTCATTATTGTGTGCCTAATATTCCCTCGGGCTTTTCAAGAACGGCCTCACAGGCTATCAGCAATGTACTGATGCCCTTACTGCTGGAAGCAGGCGAGGAAGGCGGCTTCGAGAACCTGGTCTGGCATAAACTGCATTTGCGGAATGGTATCTATCTCTTTAAAGGGGCGTTGACAAATTTCTACCTCAGCCAGCGCTTTGATTTGAAATACACTGACCTGAATTTACTGATTGCAAGCCAGCGTTGATGGTCTGACCGTCCCGGTCTGACGATCAACGCAGCTATCGGATCATCCCGGTCTGATTGTAGCAATTTTTAAATTCCGGTTTCGTTATTTGTATATGAAATGGTTATTCAGGATTATTTTATCTCTGATCATTTTAAGTGTACTTGTTTTCTTTCTCTATTGCAACAACCTCTCACTGGCAGATAAGCAAACCGTGACCTATTATAAGACCCTTAAAAAGGCACTAAAGCAAAAAGGCTACCGGCCCCGGCTGCTGGTCATCAGCACCAGGCGGCTACCTTTTCACAACAATATACAAGTTAACATGTCTGGCGCTGCTCCTAAAAGCAGGCATCTGTCGGGTGAGGCAATAGACTTTCTGGTACTTGATGTGAACCGGGATGGGAAAGCCACTGCAGCAGATGTAGATATTGTGGTAAAAATATTGGAAGAGGAGATAATGAAAGGGAATGGAGGTATAGGCACTTACAAACAGGAAAGCTCATTTATTAACAGGCAGATGGTTCATATTGATTGCCGGAAAGGGAAGGGTAGATGGGAACGGTGAACAGATGTATTATTGAGGATTCAACTAACTACGTTCGTACAAGACAGTGTGATTGGTTTGAAACGAAGTTTGAATAATTTTCGAGTACCAATCTCTTTCTATCCCTGGAAATTGCGCTTGTAGTTTTTGTATAAAAGTATTCCAGCCTTCAGTTTCTTCGGTTATTCTAATCACACTAGTTGATAAAACTATATCCAGGCAAACTTCGTCAAAAGCCAGTAAGTCAATTTTATATGCTTCAATTCGTTCAACTTCTAACCAGGCAACTTCTTTCTTCTCCTCGTTTAAT
>JAEUVL010000498.1 GCA_016786965.1 Chitinophagaceae bacterium | reverse complement strand
GAATGATGATGATGGTGGCGGTGGCAGAGGTCCCAATCTTCCCGGTGGCGGTGGTGGCGGGCTGATGGCATTGTTGCCGATGTTGCTCGGATTGTTTAAGGGGAAGGGCATTATCCTGTTGCTTATCCTGGGGGCCGGTGCCTTCTTTTTGTTTAAGAGCGGTATTATTACACCTTCTTCTGTTCAGAGTTTATTCTCCAAGAGCGGCTATAGTTTTGATAAGAATGAATTTAATAAAGCCTCTGTGTATGAGGGACTGGAAGATAATGCCGGAAAGAATCCTTTGCCAGAGGCAGTGTCGCTGCTTCGCTATGCACCTGCCCGTGGCAACCAGGGTGAGCAGGGAAGTTGTGTAGCATGGAGCAGTGCTTATGCTGCACAAACCATATTAACAGCTGCTGCTACGGGACAGAACCCCAATAGTATCGTATTCAGTCCCTCTTACTTATATAACCAGATAAGACTGGAAGGTTGCCAGGGTTCTTATATCCAGCGGGCCATGGAGGCGATGAAGAGTAATGGAGGCGTGCCGCTGAGCCAGTACCCTTATGATGACCAGGACTGCGAACGGGAACCCTCTTCTTCAGTAGTGCAGGCCGGGCGGCAAAATACTATTCACGGTTTTACACGGATCACCAACGGAGATAATGTAAATGAAATAAGTGTGCGGGGGATAAAGGAACACCTCAGCAAGAATGCGCCAGTGGCTATTGGCATGATGGTGGGGCAAAGCTTTATGCAGGAAATGATGGGCAAAGAATTGTGGACGCCGCAGGGTATGGATGCATCGCAACAGGGAATGGGTGGCCATGCTATGTGTGTGATAGGATATGACGACCGCAAGTTTGGTGGTGCCTTCCAGATCATGAACAGTTGGGGAAAGGACTGGGGCAAAGATGGTGTGGCCTGGGTCCGCTATGGTGATTTCAGAACGTATGTCCGGGAAGCATATGGCATAGATCCGTTGCCCAAAAGAAGTAATGTGGCGAATATACCACTGGAGTGTACGATCGGCTTGGTGAATAATGACGGCGGAAAGAACATACCACTCCGGGTAAGTGGCGCTAATCTCTTTAAAACAGTTGCCCCCATTAAGATCGGCACCCGTTTTAAAATGGCGATCAATAATGCGACGGAATGTTATATCTATGTTTTCGGCAGAGATACCAATAATACCAGCTTTGTTTTATTTCCGTACATGAAGCCGGGTGAAACCGTATCAAAGCATTCACCCTATTGCGGCATCACCGGATACCGGTTGTTCCCCAAGGCCCAGTCGTTCGAGGCAGATAATATTGGTAACAGCGACCAGATAGCTATTGTGGTAAGCAAAGATGAACTAGACTATACTCAAGTGAACCAGGCGATCAGCCAGAGCAGGCAGGCATCATATTTGGGTAAAGTGAACGAAGCGCTTCAAACTGTCATGATCCGCTCTGCCCGTTTTAATAATACAAATGATGGCTCCGTATATTTTAAAGTGGATGCCAATGATAACAAAGCCGTAGCTTGTGTGGTGGAGATAGATAAGCAGTAATTTTTTACGACATAAATAAAGCAGTAGTATGAAAAGATCCCTGGTAGCTATATTCGTTCTTTTGGCGGCAGTTGAAATAAATGCGCAGGACATGACGAAGTTCAACCTGTACAAGCCTAAAGAAGATGCCACAGTTGGCATTGCTGCTGCGGTGAGAGAAGCTAAAGCAAGTGGCAAGCATGTTTTCATACAGGTGGGTGGCAACTGGTGTATCTGGTGTGCAAGGTTCAATAATTTCATTTCAGAAGACAGTGCTATAAATAATTATGTGAACAATAACTACGTGGTGTACCACCTGAATTACAGCCCTGAGAATAA
>JAEUVL010000491.1 GCA_016786965.1 Chitinophagaceae bacterium | reverse complement strand
GTCCGGTTAGCGGTGGTTACCAACTGCGGACCCGGATCAACCATTACCGGGTAAATTGTACTGGCACAGCCCACCACATCAAACACCTGGTAATTATGAAGACCTGCTGCCACATTGGTAAATGTATAAGGCACACCGCCCAGTACTGCTGGCAGCCCATCCAATGAATAACTGTAAGGGCCGGAGCCATTGTTCGGGGTTATGGTGACAGAACCATTGACAGCCCCAAAGCAGGAAGTGGCGGCTGCGATATGATTGGCCACTAATGCGGGCCCCGCATCCACTGTTATATTGACAAAACGGGAGCACCCTACAAAATCAGTTATAACAACCGTATGAGGGCCGGGAGATACTCCATTAAACGTATAAGGGCTACTCCCGCTTTGAGGCGCACCACCATCCAACGAAAACATATATGGCGGCGTACCGGCAACAGCTGTTACGGTGATGCTGCCATTGGATACCGTGGGGCAAGTAGCAGCTGTACTAGTAGCATTGCCGCTTACACCTGCATTCACAGGCACATCTATTGTTAGTATGTTTGACTGGCAGCCCGTAGCATCATACACAATTATATTATGATTGCCGCCATTTACATTGGTAAAAGTATAAGGGTTAGATCCTGTCACAGGCAGAAAGCCATCCAACTGGTAAGAAAATGGACCAGTGCCGTTTTGGGCGTTTACCGTTATTGTTCCATTATGCACATTGCTGCAGGATGCCGGAGTAGCAGACATATCGGCCAGTAACCCGTTGTTCCTTACCACAGTTACATTTAAGTTACTGGTACAGGTATTGGTCGCATCAGATATGCTTACCGTATGAGGCCCCATTGATACATTAGCAAATATATAAGGGCTGCCTGCAGTTACAGGAGCACTTCCATCCAGCGAATAATTATAGGGAGGGTTTCCATATCCCGGCGGTATAGTAACAGTGATAGTTCCGGTAGGCGGGCCACAATCAGTATTCGTGGTAGTGGCTGCCGCATTCAGGCTGTTGGTCAGGTTCAGGGTGATGGTATCTAAATTAATAAGCTGCTCGCCAGGGATACTGCAGGAAGAAAACACCGTTTTGATCACATACTGGTTAGAGCCGGTTGGCGGGCATATATTGGTAAATCTGATATCCAATTGTCCCTGTACTACGGTACTGGTATCTGCGGTGGCCACCAGCGTCCCACCTAATGTCAATAATTCTGAACTTACAAATCTTGACCCCGGTCCTGATGGCACAAAACGATACGCCCTGTTATTTTCCTGCCACACCGTGCAGTTTCTGCCGGAAGGTGCCATGGCGGTACTGTTATCCTTTTGCAACCCGAGTATGGCAAAATCACCATTCCAGGGAGCACCGCCGCTTCCGTCTAATCTTTTTTGTTCAATAAATACATCAATGATGCCGGTTGACTCATGCACCACTATCTGGGAAGTATTCACACTGTTGATATCCCCATACAGGGCAATCTGGTAAAAGCTAACGATCAGTTTTCGGCAGGGTGCTGCGCCTTCCACCCGCCACTCTACTTTTCTATCGGGAGTGGTGGCGGTCACATTGGGATTAAGGTCATGATAAGGCCCCATAATGGAAAGGGCCGGGTATTTTCTATCGTTAGTTTGATTGCAGGTACCTGTTCCCACATGAGGTATTTGCTGTGGCACACCCGGAAGAGCAGGGCCAAAGTCAAGCCGGAAATCATTGTTACAGTCGGCCTGTGTTACGTCAAAAGACACCACACCATTAGAGCCGATAACAAACTGGTTGTACACGTTTCCATAAAAGCAA
>JAEUVL010000355.1 GCA_016786965.1 Chitinophagaceae bacterium | reverse complement strand
TTTTGACAATAATCACCACACCCGCTAATAAGCATCATCTGCTACCGCTTTTTTGTGAGATAGTTTTGAGAAAAAGCGGTTATGAAAAAGATCATCGCAGCCTTTGATGGCCTCAAGTATTCCCGCAGTACCCAGGAGCATGCTATTCATCTTGCCAGGCAAACGCATGCGCACCTTGTGGGTGTTTTTCTGGAAGATCCTACATATACCAGCTATCGCCTGTATGATGTTATTCCACAGGTGGGTGATTTTGATGATCTGCTGGAAAAGAAAGATGCGGCAGATAAGGCCCTGCGGAAGAACTCTTCCAAAGAGTTTGAAACGGCTTGTCAGCATGCCGGGCTTGAATTCACCGTACACCATGATAAAAATATCGCTATACAGGGACTGAAGCATGAAAGCATTTATGCGGACCTGCTGCTGATAGACGGAAGGGAAACTCTTTCACATTATACAGAGAAACTACCCACCCGCTTTATTCGTGACCTGCTGGGCGATGCACAATGTCCCGTACTTATAGTGCCTCCCAGGTACAAACCTGTTGACAAGATCGTATTGCTTTATGATGGTGAACCATCCTCTGTACATGCTATTAAGATGTTCAGTTACTTACTGCCACAATTAAAACATCTGCCGGCAGAAGTGATCTCGGTAAATCCTGCCAGTACTACCCTGCATCTGCGGGATAATAAACTGATGAAAGAATTTATGAAACGGCATTATCCCCATGCAAAGTACACTGTGCTGAAAGGCATTGCCGAGGAAGAGATCGTACTGCATCTTAAACAATCTGCTGAACAGTCGCTGGTGGTACTCGGCGCTTACCGCCGCGGAGCAGTGAGCCGCTGGTTCAGGGAAAGCATGGCCGACTACCTGATGAGGCAGGTAAAACTGCCTTTGTTCATTGCGCATAATAAATAACACCGCGGCCTGGCTTCGGTAGCACGGTGCACCATTTCAATTACAATCATGACAAAAGTAAAAATAGACCAGCTCTTTGCCACCGAAGGCGAACAACTCCGGCACCTGAATGATATTGTGCATAAAGCCATTGAAGAAGAAAAGCTGCTGTCTGAGAAATTACTGGCTTTTGAGGACCGCCACCCATCTTTTGTAAGCCGCCTGGCCGATAAAGTGGCCAGCTTTGGCGGCAGCTGGAAGTTCATACTCACATTTGGTGGGGTAATGCTGCTGTGGATAGTGGTGAATGTTTACTTTCTCAGCCAGCCTTTTGACCCGTATCCTTTCATCTTATTGAATTTATTACTTTCCACTATTGCAGCGCTGCAGGCACCCGTTATCATGATGAGCCAGAACCGGAAAGAAGAAAAAGACAGGCAGCGGGCCATTAATGATTACCTTATCAATCTTAAATCGGAAATTGAGGTACGTAACCTGCACGGAAAACTGGACCTGCTGATGACGGAGCAAATGCGCACCCTGTTCGATATTCAAAAAACACAGGTAGAACTGATGGAAGAAATAAAACAACTGGTGAACGGCAACAGGGATAATTTGGATACTGCAAATAGGTAAGCATGGATTCCATCACCCACCTTGCATTAGGGGCCTGTATGGGCGAGGCATTTGCCGGCAAAACGCTGGGAAAAAAAGCTATGCTTTGGGGTGCCCTGGCACAAAGCGCACCGGATATTGATTTCTTATCAGCCCTCTGGACGGATACTCCTTCCGGCTTGCTGGCTCACCGGGGTTTTACCCATTCCTTTTTGTTTACCTTATTTATCACTCCCTTACTGGCCTTGCTGGCCGAACGATGGCACCGGCCACATAATATACGGTTGCGGCAATGGATGTTCTTTTTCGGCAGCGTTATTTTCACCCATGTTTTTATTGATGCTTTTAATAATTATGGTGTGGGCTGGTTGGAGCCGTTCAGTCACCTTCGGATAAGTTTCAATGCCATCTATGTGGCCGATCCTTTCTTTTCTGTGTGGCCGGGTATTGCAGCCACAGTGCTGGTACTTTCGGGCCGCAACCTGCTTCGCCGGAAAAAATGGTGGCGCTTAGGACTTATTATACCATCTGTTTACCTTGTTCTTTGCCTGGTCATCAAAGTGAAAATGGACAATGATGTAAAAGATATTTTGAAACAGCAAAATATATCATACACCCGCTACTTTACCACACCGGCACCAATGCAAAATGTACTATGGTATGTGGTGGCTGGAACCGACAGTGGATATTATACCGGCTACCGCTCCCTGCTCGACCGCAAAAAGGAGATCGTCTTTCAATACTTTCCCCGTAACGACAATATGCTGGAACCGGTACATGACAAAGAAGACGTACAACGGCTGATCCGGTTTTCCAAAGAATTCTATACCGTGGAAAAATGGAATGATACGCTGGTATTTAATGACCTGCGGTTCGGACAGATAATCGGCTGGCAAAATCCCCGCGGCAGATTTGCATTCCATTATTTCCTGCAACACCCG
>JAEUVL010000352.1 GCA_016786965.1 Chitinophagaceae bacterium | reverse complement strand
TAAAGCAAGCTATCCACATTTCCACATTCTCCTGTTACCACATAAGCTTTTCCAATACTTTTGTATGAAACTGATCAACCTGTTGAAGACCATTATCACTACCATTATTTGGGCTGTTATCCTCACTGCATGTAATTCTTCTTCCGGCACTAAAAAGCAGGGTGATGATTCTTTACAATACTACCCTCCTACTCCGGCGGAGCTTGATAAGAATGAATTTCGCCGTTATTTTAAGGAACTCAGCACTTTTTTCGATACCGGGCTTCTCCGGCAAAACTTCAATGGAGGTATTCTTGTAGCGAAGAATGGCGCCATTATTTATGAAAAGTATGCCGGCCTTATTGATCTGCGGAAGAAAGATTCCATTACTGATTCCACCCCGCTGCATATCGCTTCCACCACTAAAACATTTACCAGTACGGCCATCCTGCGACTGGTACAGGAGAATAAATTATCCCTTTCAGATACCATCAATAAGTTCTTTCCCCGGCTTCCTTATACCGGCATCACCGTACAGATGCTGCTGAACCACCGCAGCGGCCTGCCCAATTATTTATACTTTATGAGTAATCATAAATGGGGCATTTTACCAAATAAGAAATGGAACCGCCAACTGGCCACCAATGAGGATATGCTGAAGATGATGATCGAGGTAAAGCCGGATAAAGCGTACACGGCCGGCACCCGTTTCAATTATTGTAATACCAATTACGTGTTACTGGCGATGATCGTGGAGCAGATCACCGGCAAAACCTTCCCGGATTATATGAGGGAGTTTTTCTTTGTTCCATTACAAATGAAACACACGTATGTATTTACCCGCAAGGATACACTGACAGCCACTCCCTCTTTTACACCCAAAGGCACTTACTGGGAATATGATTTTTTAGATGGCACTTACGGGGATAAGAATATCTATACTACTCCCCGTGACCTGCTAAAGTGGGACCAGGCGCTGTACACCGGGCAGGTGGTACGTCTTTCACTGCTTGATTCAGCTTTTGCACCTTATAGTTTGGAAAAACCTTCTGTACATAATTATGGCCTTGGCTGGCGGCTGCAATTATTACCCAATGGTAAAAAGGTGGTGTATCATTTTGGTAAATGGCATGGCTGCAATGCTGCCTTTACCCGGCTGATGGATGAAAAAGTGACCATCATTATACTCGGCAACCGGTTTACCAGGAG
>JAEUVL010000286.1 GCA_016786965.1 Chitinophagaceae bacterium | reverse complement strand
AAAAAAAAGCCGCTCCAATTGGAGCGGCGTAGTTATAGCGGGCAATCGTTCTCTAGAAAGTGAAGGCGATACGGGCAAAGAGCCTTCTGCCATTGAATCCCATCTGCACGGCATCCCATGCGCCACCGGTCTCCGTATTATAGGCCCAGTCTTTCGCACCTTTTACCACTCCAAAATCAGGATGCGCATTGAGCACATTATCCGCACCGGCAAAAATGGTTAGGCATTTGGTGATCGGGTAACTAACGTACAGGTCACTTACGATCTTGCCGGAATAATCATACTGGTCAGGCACATCTCCACTACCATTATCCAGCGGTACGGTAGGGTTGATGCCCAGTCCATCCTGGCCATAGCCCAGCAGCGTTACTTTGCCAAAATAAGTAAGACGGGCACCGGCTGTAAATTTCTTAATGCCGTATTCAAAGTTGAAAGCGAATTTCATATTCGGTGCAGAGGCGAGAATGAATTTTTGTTCCCTGTCGCTCAGGAATGTTTTGCGCAGGAATTCTGAACCGCTCAGTTTGGCAGGCACATTGATCTCGTTGATCTTCATGCCTTGTATATTTCCGGTGAGTAATGCTTTGATACGGTTGTCGCCTATTTTTTTGTTGTAGTCGATCACAATGTCCACACCGGTATTGGTGGTGTTCACGGCATTCGCAAAGAACTGTGCGAGGCTTACATTCAATGCTGCCATTTGTGAACGGAGGCCTGCATCGAGGTTGGGATCGCTGCCATCAAACTGGCCGCTGATCACTACCCGGTCTTTTATTTTCGTCATGTAGCCATCGAGAGTTATGTTCAGTTCGGGTGTGGCCTTCCAGGTAAAACCTAAACTGGCGCTGAGGCTTTTTTCCTGTGTGAGTGCGGGGATACCGGCTGCTTTTGCCAGGTTGCTGTAGTTGGGGGCGATCTTTACTTCGGCAATAGTGGCTGCCTGCACGGTAGTGAAGGTAGAACTGAAATTTATTTGCTGCAGCGATGGTGCCCGGAAGCCGGTGCTGAAAGAACCCCTGATGTTCACATCTGAAGAAGCTTTGTAGCGGGTGGCCACTTTGTAGTTATGAGTAAAACCAAAATCGCTGTAGTCTTCCACTCTTGCTGCCAGATCAACGAGCCATTCGGGTGTTACGTCTATTTCAGCATCAGCATATAAACCCCAAACAGTGCGGTGTGCATTTACTTCATCGGCTGGCTGGTAACCGGGGAAACCCTGTGCGCCGGTGGCTTTGGCAGGATCGAAATTTTTATATGATCCTGGCTCACCTGCATATATTTGATAGTTCTCATAGCGGAACTCTGCTCCTACGCCGAGGTTGAATTTTTTGGAGAACTCTTTACTGAGGTTAAGGTTAGATGTGTTTTGCAGGAAGAAGAAACCACCATCATCAAAACTGGTTTGTGCAGCGCCCTGTGAGGCGTTGTACGTTTTATCTCCATAGAAATGGAAATTATTTTTACCAAAGGTATTGCTGAGGTCCCAGTTCCAGTTGCGGCACACACCTTTGAAGCCACCTGTAGCGGCATTATCATTGATCTTGGTTTGTATATGCGGGCTGTACCATACTTCACCATCGCTGCCCACTCTCATGATCTTCGGATCGAAGATGAGATCACCGAGGTTATTGGTGGGGAAACGTTCGGGTCGGGCGGAGAAGTTGCGGGTAAAGGCATACGCATCAGATGATTTATGATTGAAGCTGCCGAAGGTGTAGAAGGAGGTCTTCCCTTTCATGGGTATCTCCATATTGTAAAAGGCGCCACCACTGTTCATACCGGCATCGCCATGTCCGCGGCGATAGATATCTAAATACATGGCCTCATCATCAGTGAGGTAGTTCTCTGTTTTTAATGCCTGGCGGAATGTTTTGCTGGTGCTTACTCCTTCAAAGGTGAGGTTGATAAAACCACCACGGGTACCGACAGGCACGCCAAAGTTGATATTAGCAGCGATGCTCTTGCCGTCGATCTTGCCTGCATGCTCATAATCTTTATGCAGGTTGGGTTCGTAAGCGGTATTGAATTTTGGATCGAGGTAACCGGCCACTCCGATGGTGCCTGTTACTTTGTTGATATTCTTTTTAGTAATGAGGTTGATGACACCGGCAATCGCATCAGACCCATATTGGGCAGAGGCGCCATCTCTTAGTATTTCAACCCGGTCAATAGCGAAGGAGGGAAGAGAGTTGAGGTCGGTTCCGGTATTACCGCGGCCTCTTGTGCCAAACACGGCAACGAAGGCCGTCTGATGGCGGCGTTTGCCATTTACTAATACAAGAGTTTGATCGGGACCAAGTCCACGCAGGGTGGCCAGGTCAATATGATCGGCGCCATCGCTGCCGCTTTGTTTATTATAGTTGAAAGAAGGAGCTGCATAGTTAAGCACGGAGGTAAGGTCCATGCGGGCAGTGGGGGCCGTGGCGGCTGATACGTTGATCACATCCACGGGGGCAGTGGTCTCTGTTTTCACCCGGCCAAGGCGGCGGGTTCCAACGAGTACTACCTGGCCCAGTTCTTCTATTGCCTGTTGCAGTGATACCCGGATAGTGCCGGTGGCTGCTACTGTTTGTGTAACATAACCTACAGATGAAATTTCGAGTTGATCATCTGTACCGGTTTGTAATGTAAAGCTGCCATCCGCACCGGTGACGGCCGTTTTACCGGTCTTTTTTGATTTGACGGATACGCCGGCGAGTGGCAGGCCGTTAGGATCTAAGATGGTTCCGGAAATGGTTTGTTGCGCAAGTGATACGAGCCCTGTAAATACAATGGCCAGGGCCAGGAGAAGAGCCTTCCTCATACTAGTTTGTTTTGGTTAAAGAAATGATGGATT
>JAEUVL010000255.1 GCA_016786965.1 Chitinophagaceae bacterium | reverse complement strand
GCGTTGAATTTTTCTTCTGCTTTTATCTTTTGGCCATAGATGTCGTATTTCAGCAGTTGTTTTGTTTCGCCATCAAAGAATTTCCAGTAGTTGGCGATACCGGCATAAGACGATGCTAATTGTAATTTAATGGCCGGGTCTTTCTTCATTTCTTCAAACATGTACTTGAGCCTGGCATCCCTCAGTTTTACTAAAGTGGGATTGTTTACATCGGTAGCGAGTTTGATACCGTAAGAGCTTTCATAGCGGTTAGTACCGCCGGGGTAACCCCATATCATAGAGAAGTCGCCGTCTTTCAAAGGCTTTAGAGAAACGGGCAGGTACCATTTGGGTTTCAGCGGTATGTTTTCGGTGCTGTATTTGGCAGGCTTACCGTTAGCAGCGGAATACACACGGAACACAGAGAAGTCGCCGGTGTGGCGGGGCCATTCCCAGTTGTCTGTATCGCCACCAAACTTACCTACGCTTTCGGGAGGCGTGCCTACGAGGCGAACATCGCTATAGCGCTGATACACGAAAGCGAGGAACTGATTTCCTTTGAATAATGAGCTAACCCGTACTTCAATGTTTTGTGTGGCATCGCTCATTCTTTTATTGATGGCTGCGAGTACTGCGGCCTGGCGCTGTACTCTTTCTGCACCGGACAGAGTGCCGAGGGAGTCCATTACTTCTTTTGTTACATCGTCTATGCGTAACAAGAATTGTACAGATAAGGTGGTGGGAATTTCTTCGCCTTTATTTTTTGCATAAAAACCATTTTGCAGGTAGTTATGATCTACGGTGCTGGCATTGGCGATGGCATCGTAGCCGCAGTGGTGATTGGTAAAGATGAGGCCTTCATTGCTTACGATCTCGCCGGTGCAACCGCCACCGAAAATGATGATGGCATCTTTGAGCGAGGCTTTGTTGATGTTGTATAACTGATCTTTGGTGAGCTTTAATCCTTTTTTCACCATATCATTATATACCTGCTGGCCGAGCAGCAGCGGCAACCACATACCTTCATCGGCGATGGCTTTGCCAAGGAGTGAAACGGATAGTGCAATCGTTAATAAAAACTTCTTCATGTGTTAGATTTTTGAGGAGACAAACCTACTGTAAAAATCAGGGCGAGCCAAATGAGATAGATCAGGGGTGATACAGGGGCTTTACCTGTGGTAAAGGAATGGAAAGAAGGGTAAATACAACGGTTTTGCGGCAGGAGAGAAAACAAATTCTAAACATTCTCTGGGCTTCTCCAATATTTCGTATCAAACGCTGAAGCTTACAGGTCAAATTTTCCCGTACCAGCATCTCCAACTATGCCTTATCTTCTTTACATTACAGTATCAAAAAACTGCTTATGAACATCCGGCACTTCCTGTTGTATTCTCTTGTAATTGTTTCAATACTGAATGGCTGCAGTAAGAAAGGAGGGACTGATAACCCGCCAGCACCCACTGTGCCGGGTTGTGCGGTGAATTCTGCACCAGCCAATGGCACTGTTGTTACTGGTCCAACTGTTACTCTGACATGGACTGCAGTAAGCGGCGCCACCAGTTATGATATTTATTTGAGTACTTCCGCTTCTCCCACTTCAATGATTGGTAATGCAACGGGAACCAGTTATGGCTATACTTTGCCTGCCTCTTCTTCCAGCCAAACCTTTTATTGGTATGTGCAACCGAAGAACAGTACAGGCGGGGCTACAGGCTGTGCCACTACGGTTACTTCATTTATCACTTCGGTGATCTCTGCGCCACCACCTTTTGGTTATTATGTGGTGGGTTATTTTCCCTCGTATAGAAACCTGGCGGATGTGCCGGATGTAAAGTTCCGCATGACGAACGTGGTGGTATATTCTTTTTATAGTGTAAACAGTACAGGTGGTTTGTCTGCCCCTTCGGCACCGGCAGCCTCGCTAAGCGCTGTAACGACCAAGGCAAGAGCGAATGGTGCTAAAGTATTTTTAGGCATCAATGATGGCAGCGGTGACGGGAAGACCTATTTTAAAAATATGGCTTCTACGGCAGCGGGGAGAAACACATTCATTAAAGCCATTATGAATACGGTAAGAACGAATAACCTGGATGGTGTGGATATGGACTGGGAATTTCCTACTACAACGGATGGTACCGACCTGACCTTTACGGAACTGATGAAGGAGCTGTCTGACTCTCTGCACCAGGGAGCCCGTTATTATTTATCCTGTGCTATTACTGCCGGTAAATATGCCGGCGGCATACGGGATGCCATCCGTAATGAGCTGTTTCCTTATGTTGATTTCTTCAACATCATGGCGTATGATGATTTTAATACTACTGTACCGTACCGCCATCACAGTGATTATGCGCTGGCGCAAACTTGTCTCAACTACTGGCTGAACAC
>JAEUVL010000243.1 GCA_016786965.1 Chitinophagaceae bacterium | reverse complement strand
TGATGTCAGCCAGCCATTCCACTTTTTGCTCAATAGAAAAAGGCTTGGGTTCGTATTTCCCTATCGGGTAGCGGGGGTCAGTAGCTACAGTTGGCATATAAAGAGTTTTATTTGACTACTTCCAGCAATTCCACTTCGAATACCAGGGTGGCACCGCCTGGTATATTTGCACCAGCGCCTCTGTCGCCATAAGCAAGGTCGGATGGTATCCATAAACGCCAATGACTTCCTTCTTTCATCATTGGCAAAGCTACCTGCCATCCTTTGATCAGGGCCCGTAAAGGTGCGGTAAATGGTTGACCTCTTTTAAAAGAATTATCGAACTCCTGGCCATCCAGTAAAGTTCCTTTGTAATGAGCCTTCACACTTTCGGTAACCAACGGCTGGGCGCCGGTTCCCTCTTTTATCACTTCGTACTGGATACCACCGGGTAATTCTTTTACTCCTTCCTTTGAAATGTTTTGCGTCATGAACGCAGCGCCTGCTGTTTTCTGTGCTTCAATTTTTCCTTGCATATACTGTTGTAGTTTATTCTGTGTACTCATCTGTAAATAGTGAATGGTCAAAAATCAATAGGAAATTCCTAATTAAATTAAAAGAACTTTCATCTATCAACAATCATTTATCATCTATCAGTTGTTTATCCTTCTCGCAGCGAATGTCCTGTCTTATGAATGAACACATCTTCGAGATTGGCCATTTTCATTTCTTTGGGCCTTTCGAAGCCACTGGCCACCAGTTCGTCTATCATGGCATCAGGAGAATCGAGGGCAATGATCTTTCCGGCATCAATGATCGCCACCCGGTCGCATAAATATTCTGCCTCATCCATATAATGGGTAGTGATGATGACGGTAGTGCCCCGTTGCCGGATGTTTTTTACCAATTCCCACAAACTTCTTCGTGCCTGCGGATCAAGGCCGGTTGTAGGTTCATCCAGGAAAACGATCCTTGGCTCATTGATGAGGGTGGTGGCTACCGAGAACCGTTGCTTCTGACCGCCGCTCAGCTCCTTTACTTTTGCTTTGGCTTTATCTTTCAGGTTTACCATCTCCAGCAGTTCCATCGGATCAATATTCCGGTTATATAATCCGCAGAAAAGATCTATCAGTTGCAGCAAATTCAAACCAGGATAGTAGCCGCTAGTCTGCAGTTGCACCCCAATTATCTTTTTAATCTCGTTGGGTTGTTTGTCAAGGTCCAGTCCGTCAACGGTCACTTCCCCGCTGGTCTTTTCCCGCAAGGTTTCTATGATCTCCAGCGTGGTGGATTTGCCGGCACCATTGGGGCCCAGCAAGCCAAATATCTCTCCTTCCATCACATCAAATGAAATTCCTTTCACCGCCTGGAAATGTCCGTAATTCTTCACCAGTTTTTTTACCGATATAATTGTATTGGCCATGTTTACTGCTTAGGGGATAAAGATAATTCCATTTTCACATCTGCTGTCAGAAAGGGAGCATCTTTCACTTCCACATGCCTGAACCCATATTTTTCATACAA
>JAEUVL010000188.1 GCA_016786965.1 Chitinophagaceae bacterium | reverse complement strand
CTTTTCCCGTATGAAAAGCTGAACCTTTTCACACAGCCTTCTGATTATTCCACCCGCATCATGGACCTGTTCACACCAATTGGTAAAGGACAACGTGGATTGATCGTGGCGCAGCCAAAAACGGGTAAGACCATGTTGCTGAAAGCCGTGGCCAATGCTATTGCAGCTAACCATCCTGAGTGCTACCTGATGGTAGTGCTGGTGGATGAGCGTCCGGAAGAGGTAACCGATATGGAACGCAGCATTAAAGGCGAAGTGATCGCTTCCACCTTTGATGAGCCGGCTGAAAAACATGTTAAGGTTTCCACCATTGCATTACAAAAAGCAAAACGCCTGGTAGAATGCGGCCATGATGTAGTGATTTTATTAGACTCTATCACCCGTTTGGCAAGGGCACATAATACTGTAGCTCCTTCCAGTGGTAAAGTATTGTCCGGGGGTGTGGAAGCAAACGCTATGCAAAAGCCAAAGCAGTTCTTTGGCGCTGCACGTAAAATAGAACATGGGGGGTCATTAACAATCATTGCTACTGCGCTGGTAGATACCGGAAGCAAAATGGATGAAGTGATCTTTGAAGAATTCAAAGGAACCGGTAATATGGAACTGCAACTGGACCGCCGCCTGGCGAATAAACGTATCTATCCTGCTATCGACCTGGTGGCATCTTCCACCCGCCGTGATGACCTGCTGCTGGATAAAGATGTATTACAGCGGATGAACCTGCTCCGTGTTTACCTTACGGACATGAATGCGGAAGAGGCAATGCGTGAATTGCAAAACCGGATGAAAGGTACCAAGAACAATGAAGAGTTCTTGGCGAGTATGAACCGGTAAGCAAATGTGGAAATAAGATAATTTTAAAACGAATACAGGGCCGCTTCTTTTGGGGAGCGGCTTTTTTTACACGAATATTTTTTAGCCCAACTGCAGTTTTCATGCCTGCCCCGCTGTTGTTTTTGCGGGGGCATCGTCCCTTGCGGCGCTCCGTTCATCTGCAGCAAATATGGCATCTTTGCAAGATCATTTAAATGGCTGTTCAGAAAATAGATATTGAAGAATTCCTGGAGCTATCAAAACTCCATCCAGTGTTTGACGTTCGCAGTCCCGGCGAGTACGATCATGCACATATCCCCGGCGCTAATTCGTTGCCTTTATTTACCGATCAAGAGAGAAAAGTAGTGGGCACCGCCTATAAGCAGCAAAGCCGGGAGCAAGCCATAAAGCTGGGGCTGGATTTCTTTGGTCCGAAGATGCGGCCGATGGTCGAAAGCGTGGAAAGTAAATCAGAGATTCAAAATAAGAAATACGAAAGCGCAGCATCAACTAACCCAGTACCTCCAACTTCTAAGATCGTACTTGTGTACTGTTGGCGGGGCGGCATGCGTAGCGGTGCTGTTTCCTGGCTGCTGGATATATATGGCTTTAAAGTCTATACCCTTATTGGGGGCTATAAAAAATTCAGGAATTATGTGCTGGATACGTTCAGGCTGCCTTTTCAATTCAATATATTGGGGGGTTATACAGGTTCGGGAAAAACAGAATTACTGAAAGTCCTGCAGGAGAGAGGAGAAAAAGTGATTGATCTTGAAAGTATCGCCAAACACAAAGGTTCCGCCTTCGGTAATATCGGTATGCCAAAACAACCTGGCCAGGAGATGTTTGAAAATTTATTGAGTTGCGAGTTGAGAGCTGTGAGCAGCGAGCAAAATACAGAGTCTCCGAAAGCCCCCTTTAGGAGGTTTGGGGGTTCCATTTGGCTCGAAGATGAATCCCAGCGTATCGGCCAGGTAAATATTCCCCATGATCTCTGGAAGACCATGCGCCAATCGCCGGTTTTCTTTCTTGACATTCCTTTTGAGGACCGACTGAAGCATATTGTGCAGGAGTATGGCCAATTGGATAAAGAAAAAGTGGCGGAAGCCATTGGGCGAATCACTCAGAAATTGGGGCATTTGAATGCAAAAACGGCCATTTCCCTACTATATGAGGGCAAAACCAGCGAAAGTTTCGACATTTTGCTCAAATATTACGATAAGCATTATTTCAAATCTTTACACAATCGGGAAGGCATTAATTCGTTATTACAGACAGTTGATTGTAAATCCGTAATCCCTGAAAATGCCGCACTTCTACTTGACAAAGTCCATATTTCGTCTGAAAAAGTCTAAGCTTACCCTGCTTTCACTTTTGTTTCCTTTGTTTTTTTCTGGTCAATCGCTGACAGGCCTTTGGACAGGCGCCCTTCACAACGACAGCAGCACCGTTCGCAAGGACCAGCTTTTTGAAATTGCCCTTACGGAATACAAGGGAAAAGTATATGGCTATTCCCGCAGTGAGTTTATTGTAAATGATACCCTGTATTACATTGTAAAAAGGGTAAAAGGAACCATCGATGGTGATGTATGTGAAGTAACAGACGATGAGATTGTATCGTATAGTTTCCGTGGACGACTTGATAAAGGTATTAAAGTGACAAGTACCTTCCGGCGAAACCAAACTGACAGCGCCTGGTATTTGGATGGCACCTGGAAAACCAATGCTACCAGAAAATACTATTCCGTTACCGGAAAAATAAGTCTGTCTGAAGAAAAAGACCTGGCCGCTTCCAAACTCTTTCCACACCTGGAAGAACTGAAGCTGGCTGATGACGTAGCCTTTTATAAAGAAAGAACGGAAACTATCGCCACGGTAAAAGTGGCGAAGCCGGAAAAGATAAATACTTCTTACACCGTAAACCCGGAAATACTGACAACGCAAAGCGAACCGGTTATCGTTTCTGCCAGCCCAGCAGTTGCCATTACTCCTACTGTTGAACCGGCAGAAGAAAAAAAACCTTCGATTAAAAAAACAACCGATGACCTGGCAAAAACAGGTATTAAAAGCATTCCTGCTGATACTGACTTAGCTACTCCGTCTTCCTCATCGGCAAGCGTGGTGATAAAGAAAACAGAAGCACCGGTTGTCCCGGCGATTGAAACTCGTGTAAGTTCTGTTTCACCTAAACCAATTGAAACCGTTTCAGCAAAGCCGGTGGTAAACAATAGTGCGCCGACATCAGTTGATCCTGTTGCAATATCAACACCAAAAAAATTGGAGCCTGTAATTGCATCAGCAAAAAATAATTTGCCAGCAACAACCAGCTCTTTACCCATTTCAGAAAATAAGCCGGTGAAAACGGCGGTTATTGTGAAAAACAATCCGCCAGTTACAAATAACCAGCCGGCAGCCACTGCTACGAAAAAGAGTGAAGTGAATAAGCCAGATGCTGCACTTGCTGTAAAGCCAATCACACAAACAGTACCTGCCACCACGGTGAAAACAGAACCGGCAATAACTACTCCGCCGACTATCGCTGCGGCACCTGAAATAAAAAAGCCTGCTGTTGACGTTACCGAAAAAGCCGCTGTTGTAGGTGGCCGAAAATCAGAGTTTTCACAAGTAGTGAATTTTAAATCGGACAGCCTCATCATTTCTTTATATGATAACGGGGAAATAGATGGCGACACAGTAAGCGTATTCATGAATGGCGAAACGATTCTTTCAAGGCAGGGATTAAAATCCAGCGCTATTAAAAAGACCATTTACCTGGCTGGTGGCCAAAATGATGAGTTTACATTGGTGATGTTTGCTGAAAGCCTTGGTAAGTACCCGCCTAACACCGGGCTGCTTGTTATCAGGGATGGAGATGATGTGTACAACCTTCGCTTCAGTTCAGATTTTCAGAAAAATGCTGGAATTGTTTTTCGCAGGAAAAAATGATCATAAACAGAGGATGCCTTCCAGCAATTTCTCCCAAACTATTTAATTAGATTTATGGAATGAAATCATCCCTTTGGGTTTTGTTCCTCCTGTTGCCCGTGTTTGCCGGAGCGCAGACCACACAAATTGATACCGTCTATTCCGTCAACACAAAAGACAAGTATGTGATCACCGTACGCAAGCCAGCAGGTTTCAGCGCTTCAAAAAAATATCACCTTGTATATATGACTGATGGCGGGATAGGCATGGGTGATTATGTGCTGGGCAATAGCAAATCCTGGGCTGCCACTATTCCTCCTAATTGTGTTATCATAGCCATCGGACATATCGGCGATTATAACACCAAGCGCCCCCGGGATCTGATCCCTTCTGATATCACCAAAAACGTAGAAACTAATTTTGGCAAAGCCGATAAATTCTACCTGTTCCTGAAAAATGAACTGATCCCTTCTATAGAAAAGAAAATCACTAACAAAAAAAGCCGGGCCTTTATCGGGCATTCGTTTGGTGGTTTATTTTGCTTATATACTTTATTCAAAGACGACAAATTATTCGACCGGCATTTTGCTATCAGCCCTTCTTGTTGGGCCAATTATTATGAACTGGATAAAATTGAAGAAGCCTATTTCAAAAAGAATAAACAGCTCAATGCTAATGTTACGATCTATGTAGGAGGGCTGGAGTTTCTAAATAAGGTTTTGTATTCCACCCGTAGTTTTTATAATACTGTTACCGGAAGAAAATACACTGGTCTTAAAATGGTAAAAGACGAGATCGGTAATGCCAATCATTTCAGTATCCGAAAGCCGGCAGTGGACAGGGCGCTGGAGCAGTTGAAGGATTGATTGGATGTATCTTTGATTTTCCTTAAATTAAAAAAATGGCAGAGGATAGTTTGATAATTCCTGGAGCAGGAAATGACGCTGGAGCAATTCGTCTCACCCAATATTCCCACGGCGCTGGCTGCGGTTGTAAGATCGCCCCAAAAGTACTCGATGAAATATTGAAAAGCAGTTTTGCATTGCCCGATAATAATAAACTGCTGGTGGGGAACCACAGCAAAGACGATGCAGCCGTGTATGACCTGGGTAATGGGATGGCATTG
>JAEUVL010000183.1 GCA_016786965.1 Chitinophagaceae bacterium | reverse complement strand
ACCTCTTCGTAATACTTGTCATCTTTATGTTTTTTATTCAGTAATGAATCTGCCATGACCATCGGATCGGCTTTTTTCAGAGGAATGAATTTTTCCTGCTCTTTTCTTTTTACATAGCCCTTTTCATACGTACTGTTGATGAAGCGGATAAAATGCTCGGTAAAGCCGAATTCTGTATTCAGTATCATGGAATCACGGGTATTAGCAGTCATTTTCTCCATGTTCAGGTAGCGTTCCGCCTGCTTATAAAACGTGCTGTTGACCAGTGATGTGTCTTTGAGATGTGTAACTGCGTAATCGTACTGGTTCCAGAAGAAACGGCTTTGTTCAGTGAGGCCATTGGTTGAGAACCAGGCGTACTGGTAATTCCGGGCATTGTAAAAACTGCGGATACGCCGGGCAATTTTTTTATCGCCCAGTTGGCGGTTGGCGATGTAGCGTTCCATAGCGGCACTGTCGAGAAACATATCGTTGTATGCATTCTCTTTGGTAATGCTATAATCCCGGTCGGTTATCTTCTTTTTACTTTCTTTTTCATCAATAGGGGTATCTACGTCTTCCCCGAGAATCTCAGTGTCGCCAGTGGCGGCAGATTTGTCTTTTTTGTCACTGTTGCAACTGGTAATAAACAGAAGGAATGCGGCAATACAAAGGAACCGGATGTTCATGGATTTAATGGTTGTAGGTGTATGGTAATAAGTGTCAGGGGCTAAAATACAATATGTCTGGAATTTAGACCAGTTACTGATGCTTTTGTGGGAAAACTACGATGGTGTGGATAAGATATGGCAAATCCGGAGGACCGAAGTGTCGTGTCATGCAATTTTCAGCCTGGACCGACGTTGGTAAAATATCCAATTTCTGAGAAACCAATATCCGTAAGTATGAATCATCCATTCTACAATGACCAGGCATATATTGCCGAGGGTTTTCACTTAGCCGAAGATTTTACTGAACAAACTGCAAGGCTGGCTTATTTTAAGATCAATTCTTATAAACTGGCCCTTATCAAATCGGCATTTAAGAAAACAAGGAGTGAACTGCGAAGTAATATCAAAAGCAGCCTTTTTAATTATACCAACCCGGGCATCATCCTGGCAGACATGGGCTTTTTCCAGTCGGAGTCTGATAATTAAGTAAGAGCGGTACTTGTTCAGACGAATGTAAAGTATTATATACATTCTTTGGATAAACCAGTTAATTCAGGCAAAATCTTTGAACTGCAACAGTTTTAAGTGGCCTGCTTAGAAAATTATTCAGTACCCTTTGCCATACGGTATTTATTTTACTCAGGCCAATGATATCCTGCAGGTACGCTGAGCGTTTACGGATCTCAATATTATCAAGGATGAACAGGAGCAACAAGTGTTTTGTTTCTCTATGACAGATGGAATGTTGCATAGAATTATTTTTCCTTAGCAGGTAAAAAACTATGCCAAACCTGCGATCTGGGTGAAAAATACTTTTCTTTTACCTGTACATCAATGGATTATTATCTTCTTTACTTCTTGCCAGTAGCCGCCCATAATATGCCGGCATAGAGATGGTCCAGAAAAGCCTGGTCGCTGTAGATAGCGGGAAGATGTCCCAACGCTGTATAAAAAGAGCGGCCTCCACCGTAAGTATGGTACCATGACACCGGATGAATTTTTCCCATACCAGTTCCTTTCTTTTCACCCCATTGTACATTGGGATCGTAGGTGGATTCATCCACAGATAATATATAATTGAGTCCTGCAGTTTTTTCAGGACCGAATTCATACCATTCATCTGTCCACCAGGTATTATTTGCAAATCCCTGTAAGCCGGGGAATGTTGCATCAAGTATATTCAATTTAGCTGTTTGAATAACCGGATGTATCCGGAACATCCTGCCTACCAGCTTTGTGTACCAGTCCCAGTCATATTCTGTATCTGAAGCACTGTGAACGCCGACAAAGCCCTTT
>JAEUVL010000171.1 GCA_016786965.1 Chitinophagaceae bacterium | reverse complement strand
GGTATCAACCGGTAAGAAACCATACAAGGCCTGGTCATTTTCAGCAATGGTTGTCATCCAGCACTCTTCTGTTTGCTTTTCATTCCTGAGGCGCACAAAAACAGGCGCATCTTTATGCGGAAAGGTCATCCCGGTAATTCGCATTTTGATCATCCGGTGCGGCCGGTCATTAAAATCAATGATAGTATCTGCTATGTCAAGCTGGTATCGGGGTGCTGCGCCCAATGCGCTGGCTATTTTTATCATACAATAAGTTTTATCAGTTAGTAAATTCTACGTTGTCAATATCAATTTCACCGGCAGGTGTTTCCGAAAATTTCAGTGTCAGGGTTGTAATGTCAGCAAGATTTACCTGTACTTGTCCGGCACACACGATGGTATACGATTTGAGCGGGATCCGCACGGTCACCATGGCCGATTTTCGCATGATAGTATCAGGACGCTGGTCAGGATAGGGAATAGGATAGAAGGCTCCCACCCGCACGGCCCTTTCATTGTTAGTTCCATCTTTTAATGCGATCCGTAAGTTCTGATCCAGGTTGACTGGGTTGAGCAAACTGCCATCCTTTTGTGTAATGCGGATGCTGACATGTGTAAAACCGGTAACATCTTTTTGTGCTGCGGGAATGGTGAATGATACAGTATCGCCAGTACCGTCCCATTGTATTTTCAATCCCTGAGAATCATGTGGGGAATGTCCGTCTATGGTGCGCATTTTTCCTTCTTCCGGATTTACCGGCGTACCGGATGCACTTACCACACCACCGATAGTGCTGCTTTGCCAGTTGATGCTCCCTTCAAAATCATCTACCACCCTGGCACCTGCTACCTGGTATTGCATAAAGAGTTTGGCAGGAGTACTACTTACTGAAGCGGGTTTCCATTCGCCGGTGAACATTCCTTTCCATACATCTTCATTCTTCAGCTTCATACGGAAGTATGCATTCATATAGGCTTTGGAAACTGGTTTTTGAATAGCGGGGTCAACAATGCCCGGGTCGAAAGGATTATCGGAATTGGTGGTTATAAAGCCATTATGTGTGGCTCCATACATAAAGCCCATTGTTTTTTCCGTAACAGCCGACCGGTCGTACAAGGCAAATCCCGTTTGCGGTACGGTGTACCCGGGTGTTGAAATAAAGCCATCGATATCCCCATCACGGGAGCCGTATAAAACAAAGTAAGGTTTGGCCCATGCGCCTGTCAAAGATTCGCTTCCATACTGATCAGTGGGTGCTAACGAAATCACGGCATTGAAATTACGACCTAATCCATTTTGCTGATTTATCCTGGCCGCTTTTACTACCGCCTCACCACCACGGCTATGCCCCATGATGCCAATGTTATTTTGTACAGTAGCGCCAAACTTTGTAAACAGTACTTCCAGGTGTTTGAATAAAACATTTGCCCTGCCTAATGCGTGCATTCCATGGAAAAGACCTCCTCCGGATAAATACCTGTTGTCAATGCTTGCGGCAATAAAACCGTTTTTAGCGAAATGCTCCAGCAGGAAATCGTAGGCGAAAAAGTCTTGCCCGTTGCCATGCACAATAACAATTAGCGGGTAATTGGCAGCTGCAGCGCTTATTTGTGCTGGATCGGTAACACCCGCCACATCGGCAGGGTAAAATACATTAGCAGCTAATCTTACAGTTCTGTTGGTGGGAATAAAATTGCCCGGGGTAAAGTAATCATCATCTTCATCAACAATGATTGGCGAACCAACAAGTCCCATCGCATCCACTATTGTATGAGTATAGTTCCAGGTGCCTGCATGGGCAAACTGTGTCATCACACCCGGGTCTTCCACCACCCGAAAGCCGGGAACAAAGTATCCGTCGATCATATCCAACGGAGTATTGTATTGGGCATCCGGTACAAAGGCAGCTGCATTTGAAACGTTATTGCCAAAGTCGGCCACAATATCATACTCACCGGGTATGGAGGCATTGCTCCACAGCAGGTGCTTATTGGCATTCATACAGCCGGGCTGCATCATCACTTTTTGCACGGCGGCATTACCTCCCAGTACAGGCAGATGCGTCAATGAATTGTCAACATTCCAGGTAGTATCATCCTTGCTTTGTATCACATATAAAGCACACATCTTGCTGATGTTGCCGGGATCAACAATGCCGGGGTCAAGTCCGCCCCATATATTTTCACCAATGGTAAAGGTGTCGGCATATTGGAAGTAAGGGGCTCCCGATACATTTCTGCCGCTGATGGGTATTTTATTTACACACCCGCCCAGCACTGGTTTAGCAGTCCAGAAATCTTCCCTGATCACAAGACCGGTGATCCTCCTCGAGCTAATGATATCCCTGGCCAGTAAATGGAGCACATCATTATCTTCAAAGCCATAGCGAAGCGGTCGTACTATGATATCATAGGCACCGGGAATAAGCTGATTGACGCCAGCCATCCGCACCGTATTAATAACACCCCGTTCGGGCCTTTCGATTTCTATACTCACCGGTTTGTTTCGCCTGTTGCGGGCAATACTGAAAGCATCACCGGCATTCCAGTCATGTTGTCTTTCCACCAAAAATATTCTGTACCGTTCTGCTGCGCCATCTGTTCTGAAGCTGACAAACAGGGCATCTTTATGTGCTTCAATAGCATTGACCGGCCGGCCATCTTTGTTTGAGGCGAAAACAAACGGCTTTTTCTTGTTATCTAAAAGAGAGATAGTTGTTTGATGGATTTCTTTTTTCTGTTTAGAAACAGTAAGCGTAACGGGGCGACTCTTCCAGGCCCTGGCCGCTTCTTCATAAGTAAGCAATTCCCGGCTTTCTAAATCATTAATGCCCATCTGCGGCCAGAGTGTGGTAGATGGGATAGTGCCCCTCGTATCTGTACGCATGGAAACAATGACGAGGGCTGTGCCACCAGCGGCAACAGCGATGTCATACAGTGTTAATGGTACGAGGCCGGATGCTGTGATATGGAGTGATTCGCCGATATCAAACCTTTCTTTTACCGTATTATCATCACCGGAAAATTGTATTAGAGGTCTGGTCCTTATTTTTTCAAATGCTTTTTGTGTAATAAGGATGGTAAAGTTATCGGGGTCGCCTTCTTTATATAGTTCATCGAAAGAAGCACTGAAAACGGTAGCATCACCATCAGAGACCTTTACGGTGATGTCCGCAAGCATGTCCAGAATATTGGATTTTCTAGATGCAGCAAGTTGAAGTGAAAATCTGCCATCGGTTCCCGAAATAGCCGGAGCTACAGTTTTGAGTGGCCGGGTTTTAAAAAACAATTGTACAGTAAGTCCGGGAAGCACAGTGTCGAAATCCGAAGAGCGGATGACACCGCCAATGTTCATGATAAGCATGTCAGACGGTTTGGAAGTGGTAAAATGGTTTGGAGCCTAAAGCTATTGAAACTAAATAAGGTGGACAATAACCAGTTTGGGGTATTTTCTGTTTGACGAACTCAGCAGTGGTTATTTCAATACTCTTACGGATTTACCGACAAAGCATTTTTAAGAGGAGCCAGCACTGTAAGTCTTAACTATAAGTATTCTTTCCTTTTTCTTACGAATCGGATTCAGGAAAGCGAAATGGCAAGAGGTGAAAAATATCATATTAAGGGGCTAATTTTACACTCGTCAATACCCCCAAATATGTATAAAACTAAACTACGTGCAGGTAAATGGGCCTTTTTAATTATAACCACCTTTTTGTTGGCTACAAAAGCGGTTGCCCAGGATGGTCTTCCGGTTATTGTGTTAAGCAATGGTGCAGCCAGCACTGTTAATTCATGGGTAGTGGACCCTGACAGCCTGCGTGGTAATTATCCTTTTGGTAATACAACGATGGTACTGACGGGCCCTCCAGGCAGTTATTTTGGGATATTTCTCGATAGTTTTAAAAAACGGAGCGATTTCGATACTGTACGAATACATGATGGTAATTCTGTTTCGGCACCTGTGCTTACCTATTTTACCTCTTATACATTTGGTGGCCCGCAGCCGCCCCGCACAGTAAAGAGCAGCAGTAATGTGATAACGATCTATTTTCATGCTCACAATGATCTTCCCGTTGCTGGTGTGGGGTGGAGACTTGGTGTTCGGTCTATTACAGATCCCGCAGGAGAGATGCCTTCTTTTCTGCCGGTATTCCAAACAGACCTAACAACCGGTGCTATTGATCTTGCCGACTATGATAATGATAATGACAAAGATGTGCTGATCAATGGCCAGATTTTTCAGAACATGGCGGGTGATGACAGTATGTATATTTTCAACCGGATGTTGCAGCCGATAGGCAGTTGGACCAGTTCCAATATGAAAAGTGCTGACTTTAATGCCGACGGGTTAAAAGATGTTTTTATTGTAGGCGAATCCAATCTCTCAGGTACCTATGCAGCCACAGCGGCCTTGTTCAGGAATAATGGTGATAATACGTTTACCCGAATCAATATACCGGGAATGCCGAATGCAGGCAGGGGAAGTTGTGCTATTACGGATATTAATGGTGACGGACGTCCGGAT
>JAEUVL010000029.1 GCA_016786965.1 Chitinophagaceae bacterium | reverse complement strand
GGCTTCGGCACAGGATTATTGGTCTTCCCACACGGCTACTGAAAAGATCACTACAGATAAGGCTGTGGCAAGACTATCGTTTCCCAAAACCTTTAAATTATTCGATCTGAATGTGGCGCCTCTCCGGCAGGAATTATTTTCTATTACCGGGAATCTTGCCGCCCGTCGTTCTGCTGTAATCGCCTTGCCCAACGCTGATGGACAAGTAGAACAATTTGAAGTGTTTGAAGCATCCAATTTTGAACCGACCCTGCAGGCACAGTTTCCCGATATCCGGGCTTTCTCCGGCCGAGGCATTACGGACAGATCTGCCACACTGAAGCTGAGCATTTCTCCGCAAGGTATTCAGACAATGGTATTCAGAACAGACAGGGAAAATGAATTCATTGAGCCTTATTCACAAGATCATTCTGTATATGCGGTATTCCGGTCGCAGCGTTCCAAAGGAAGCATGCCCTGGAAGTGCTCTACTCCGGAGAACACTATGTTCAATAATATCAATGCACAGGTGTCTAACCTGAATCTTACAGGCCGGTCTGGTGGCGACTTAAAGACCATGCGTCTTGCACAGTCGTGCAACGCAGAATATTCTAACTATTTTGGCGCTACCAGTTCTGCACAGGTATCACTCGTATTAGCCGCCTTCAATGCCACACTTACCCGCTGCAATGGTGTGTATGAAAGAGACCTCGCCTTGCACCTGAACCTTATTGCTAATACCACCAGTGTTATATATTATAATCCTGCTACAGATCCTTACTCCACTACATTAAGTCAGTGGAATGCACAATTACAATCTACGCTGACCTCTGTGATCGGAGAAGCGAACTATGACATCGGGCATATGTTTGGTGCTTCCGGTGGTGGTGGCAATGCCGGTTGTATCGGATGCGTTTGTGTAAACGGTTCAAAAGGAAGCGGTATCACTTCGCCAAATGACGGTATTCCGCAGGGAGATAATTTTGATATTGATTATGTGGCGCATGAAGTGGGCCACCAGTTAGGTGCAAATCATACATTCTCTATGAGCAATGAAGGCACCGGCGTGAATAAAGAGCCGGGATCTGGTATCACCATCATGGGTTATGCAGGCATTACCAGCCAGGACCTTGCTCCTCA
>JAEUVL010000115.1 GCA_016786965.1 Chitinophagaceae bacterium | reverse complement strand
CAGCAAGGTGGTGGTCAAAACAGGAACCAATCTGGCGGACAGCGTCCAAATAATCCTAACCGTAACCAGGGTGGACAACGACCAAATAATCCCAATTCCGGCAAGGATAAGCAGTAAGAGTCTTCCAGGTTAAAAATTATTTTTCTCCAGTAATTGCATTACTTGCTCTTTGCGGCGCTGGCTGATTGGTATGCTGTGTCCTTCTTCCAGTATCAATGCCCCGCCGTCTGTTTTATCATACATCTTTATCTTGTCCGGGTTAACAATGTAAGAATGATGGGTGCGTACAAAACCCTGTGGAGTAAGCAATTCCTCATATTCTTTCAGATTTTTTGAGATCAGGATAGGATGCGAATTGCTTATATAAAACTTAGTATAAGGCCCATCTGCTTCACAAAAAATAATATCGGAGAGTTTGATAAAGTAAGTGGTTTGCTTATCGTTCAACACCAGTTTTCTTTCATTATCAGGCTTGCTGGACAATTGCTGCATCATTACCGCCAGTTGACGGCCAAGGTCAGTTTTATTGATATTATTAATGGCTTTGGTAAAACTTGCTTCCAGTTCAGCAGGGTCTATAGGCTTAAGTAAATAATCCAGTGCACTGAACTTGATGGCTTGGATCGCATATTGATTGTGTGCAGTGGTGAAGATGAGTTGAAAGGCTGGTTGCGCTACCTGTCGCAACAAATCGAAGCCGGTGCCGTCTTCCATTTCAATGTCCAGGAATACAATATCAGGCTGAAGGAAATTGATCTGTCGCAATCCGGAGTTTACTCCTTCCGCTTCTTCGATCAAAGTTTCAGGCGGGCAATGCTTTTGCAGCATTTTTTTTAAACCCGACCGCAATTCCTCTTCATTATCTATTATTAGTATTTTCATCTTGATTTGTTTTAAGGCGTTGATTTACTTTCAATATAGATCAGCGGCAGATTGATCTTTACAATTACTCCATTGGTCGTCATGCTGTCTGCACCAGGTGGTATATTGTCAATGGAAAAACTGGCTTTGGTTTTTAGTTTGATATTCAACAGGTAGATCCTGTCGCGGATGATCTGGCTGGCCCTGCTGATATGTTCATTGGATTCTTTTGCGGCTGAGCCGAGTCCCTTACCGTTATCTTTTATCTCAATGAGAAGCTGCTTTCCATTCTTTGAGAAATGAATATTGAGCAGCCCGGGATAATCAATATTACTAAAGCCATGCTCAATACTGTTTTCTGCAAAAGGCTGAATGATCATGGCGGGGATGTGTGTTTCATCCACTTCCACATTTTTATCAGCTGTTACCGAATAACTGAATTTTTTGGGAAACCGTATCTTTTGTACATCCAGGTATTCATTCAAAAAATCCATTTCCTGCTCCACCGTCACATACTCTTTGTAGGTACTCTCTAAAGTCTCCCTCATGATATGACTGAACTTGGACAAATTAGCGGCAATCGCTTCACCATCGTTCTCCCTTACAGCAAAACTTTGTAAAGAGGCCAGTGCATTAAAAAAGAAATGCGGGTTCATTCTTGCCCGGTTCAGCCGTTGCTCTGTTTCCATAATGCGCTGTTTATGCTTCAGCGATTGCTGCCTGAGGAAGAAAGCAATCGCAATGAGTCCCAGCAAACCGGCTGCTGCCAGCAGGAAGTATATTTCCTTTTGCTGGGCCAGTTCTTTGATCGTTTTCTCATTCCTGGCCTGGTTGTATTTTTTCTCCAGTTCATTTACTGCTTTTGCTTTTTCAGTGGAGGAAAGGCTGTCGGTAATTGTTTTTTCATTTGTCAATGCCCATACCGCTTCTTTATAATTGCCCGCTTTATTTTCTATTTCAAAAATGAGGCTGTACGCATTGGCAATCAGCGGAGGATACTTTTCTTCCTGGCAGTAGAACAAACAGGAATCTGCAAACCGCCTGGCCTCGCTAAAGTTGTTCAGCTTCATCAACAGGTATCCTTTGTCGCCATATAAGGTTGTAAACTGGCGTTTATGCTCGACCGGATTGCACATCACTAATGCCTCATCGATAAAACCCAGTGCTTTTTGGTATTCCTTCCGGCTTTCGTAGATCGCATTCATTCTTGTAAGAGCAATGATCTGCTCCTTGGTATTATTTACTTCCTTAGCCACAATCAGCGCTTCTTTTACATACACCTCAGCCGTATCTGCATATGTTGGATCATCTACATCCTGGAAGTAAAAAAAATACCTGGCCGTGATCTTATTTAACAATTCTGCCTTAGCGGTCGAGGAAGATAGCTTGGCCACTACTGGCACCGATTGCCGGGTGTATAAGATCGCCTTGTCAGGCTGCCGCAAGCGATTGAATACCTGGGCGATGTTTAGTAATATATCAGCTCTTTCGGTGTGCAGCCCGGCATTTTCTGCTATTGGCAATGCTTTTAAGCTATACTCAAGCGATTGTTGAAACTCCGCCTTATTCTCATACAACCGGGAAAATAATTTATACACCTGCAGATACTTGCTTTCGGAACAGGATATCTTTTTATAGTTCTCCAGTGCTGTTTGTAAAAACAATTCTGAAGAATCAAAGCTTTTACGGTCAAAAAGTTCTTTTGCGGCCTTCTCATAACCAATGGCTTTGCAGGCTGGATTTGCCGATTGCATAAGTAATTGAAGGTTGTCCGGGCTACTTTTTTCAGTACAATCACAGTTTGCCTGGGCATCCGTTTTCACAGACAACCAAGCTAAAGCAGCAACTAGTAGTACCTGTTGTTTCATTTGTTCTTACTATTATATACTTACCTGTGCAGGTACGGTGCCATTCAAAATACCCAAACAGCAATTGGCACAATGTACCGCATGTAAAATAAGTAAAGAAGTGCATTCAGTACCATACTCTTCATTTACCTGCACGGAGAATTCATGGCCTTGTTTTCCCCAGTTGATTATTGGCAGCAGGGCCAGTATTTCATCGCCTTTGTTATTAAATAAGGTAAACCGGGTTTTAAAAATGCCGGTGCTTTTGAATTTATACTTCCTGCGCTGGGTAATATAATTTAAGGAAATAAGTCCTGCGGGGCCAATCCGGATTTCGGCAATTGTGCGTTGCCGCTGGCCCTCTTTCTGGTACGAATGCCAGGTACCAGTAGTGGTATTTTCTATCCATAGTTCGGCAGTAGACAAAAGCCTGCCCAGCTTCAGGTCACTGGAGGCATAAATAAGTTCGGCAAACCTGTTCCCGGAATGATCTTGCAGTACAAAATGGTTGGTATCCTGGAAAATGATCCGCATATAGGCCTAAAGTATTTACTAAAGGTATCTGTGAGCCACTGCTAAAAGGGTACTTCCTAATAATGAGGTGTCCTGCATTAACAGGAAGCATGAAATTTTTAATAAGTGATAAAACTCCCGGAGGTATAAAACAGCAAACTGCCGATTAACCGCTTATAAACGAAAACAGGCCACTTGCAAAACATTATCTATCTCTTCTTAAACTGATCGGAATCAGGAGCAGCTGATGGTTAATTTAGGATCGCATGAAACTCACCCCCTTACGATCAGCAGCTCTCTTTAGCGCTATCATTGCCTGCACCATTGCTGTAAGCCGTGTTAGTTCCGCCATTTCCCGCCCGGAATCAGTTAAGCAAAAGGCAATTACCACGGTAGCAGAATTAAACACTCTGGACAAAACTGACCCTGCCGGAAAAGAGGTGATGATAAAAGGAATTTGCAGGTCAAAAACTATAAGCGGAAATAAGCAACTGGTCCAGATGAGGGATGCCAGCGACTATGACTCGTCCCGTAACACAGTTATCTGCCATATCATAGCAATGCCTCAAATTGAATTCAAAGAAATAGAACTTGGCTCCGAACTGGTTGTCGCTGGCAAGCTTTCCTTCAGCAAAGGGCAAATAAATCTTGAAGAGTGCAGGATTCTGAGTATTAACATCCCGGTTATCGACTATAAATTCTAAAAAAAGAGGGCTTTGTAGAAACAAGGCCCCTTCGCTTATGAGAAATAATCAACAAAGTCCAATTATGTCTTAATCTCGGATCGCTTTCACTTTTTCCAGGAAATCAGCTCTCTCGGTTCCGGACATTTTCTTTATTAATTCAGCAGTTTTCTTAGAAACAACTCCTTTCAATTTTAAATAGGCATAATAATCTGACTTATTGCCCGGGTTATCATAAGTTGCCCGCTGAAATGTAGCTGCTGCTTCTTTTATCTTTCTGTTAGCATCGAGAACAGCTTCCGCTGTTGTAAGACTGGCTGTATCAATACCAATATCGAAAGTTGGTTTATCAACCACAGCTGCTTTCACTGGTTTTTTTGAACTGTCTGCATTTCCGCCACAGGAAGTAAACAATATTGTTGAAAAAACGCTAGCAATAACAAGCTTGATTGAGCTATTCATAAATCAATTTTAATGGTCGGCAAAATAGACACTTCTCTTATCTGAAATACATGAAGTATATAAACATGTGTAATAACTAAATAACTGCCTCTCTTTTTTTTCTAACTGAAAAAAAGAAAACTACTTACACGGTAAAAACGTTTTCCAATCACTTATTAAATATTATCCGCCAGGTGTGGAAGCAGCAGGCCATATTGAATACATGCCAGATAAATCGTTTCAGGGCAGTTTAATTTCATCTCCACAAACTATAAACTATGAAACAAGTATTCCTTTTACTATTTATCAGTGTGGCTGGAATAGCGGCTGCACAACCGGGTGGTACCAGTGGCTATACCCGCGGTGGAGCTGAAGCCACGATGAAATTCACCAAGATTCTGTTTGAAGAACCTTTTATTTTCTCAAAAGGAAGCCTGAATATTCCCGGTGATAAAGGAAACAACAAACCGGCCGTACTGGAAGCCCTGGCTGAAAGCGATAAAGTGATACAAGAGTATGGGGCTAAAATAACAGAGTTCTTAAATTCAAAACCCACTGCTGTAATTATCAAAAACAGTTTTAATAAAGTTACCAGCAAAGCCCACGGCCTCCAGTATGCCATCCAAAAAGCAGCTGAAGGCTATAATGAATGGCGTACACTGAGTTCAGTAAGCTTTTTGCAGGAATTGTACTTATACCAGGCTTTTCTTGCTGGTGCCATGAGGGTATATCCAGAAGCGATCTCCTTACAGGAAAAATATGATGAAGCCACTGCTGCTATTAAAGTGTACGGTAGCCGGGAAGACTATATGGCCAAAATGGAAAAGAATCAACAGGACTATGCAAAGAACATGCGACTGAAAAAAGCAGTATTCAATGATGCATCCCTGGAAGCCTCCGCAAAAAAACAATATGAAGCAGCCTGGGCTGTTGACAAAGTAACCGTAGTGAAAGTAAATATCACTTCCAGCTGGGTCATTGAAAAAAATTTACTGGATATCCCATTACATAAAGAAGTGGAAGTAAACTTCGCCATTAAAAAAGCAGATGGAAGTTGTGCTTTTGCTGCTGGCTATATGCGGAGTGTGTATGAAGGAGGTGGAAGATATAGTGCTGCTTCCCTGATAATGCCCGGTGCCCCGCAAACTGCGCCCTGCGAAAACCTTACGAAATAAAAGACTTTAAAAAAACGAAATGAAAAAAAAGATATTTACTGGCATACTGATACTTTTCTTCACAATATCCGTTTCTGCACAGCCAAGAGGAGACAACTCAAAATACGATCCGAATGTTAATCCGTACGAAAAATTACTAAAAGATACTGCAAGAGGAAAACGCACAGCCAGATTCCTGATGAATTTATTAGAACCGGAAGTAGCCCGTGATTATTTCCAAAGCTCCCCCTGCAATGATTATGCTGAACTAAGTAACACAAGGATCAAACAGTTCCAGGAATTTGTACAGGAATTCCTCAACGGCGCAAGCGACCCTAAACAAATGAAAACAGCCGAAGCGAAATATCAAAAGGCAGGAACGACAAAAATAATGGAAGCAATAGATTATCATATCGGTTATTTAGAAAAGCAGGGAACATATGCGAGTAATGCAAATGAGCCACTGGAAAATCTATTATGCCGTGCCAAAGGCAGCATACAGGCTATTAAGAGCACCCATGCTTATTTAACAGCCTTAAAGAAAGTTTTTCCCTCACTAACCGGTCTGGATGAAGGAATAACTAAGGCGCAGGATGCTATGACCAGGTATGGTGATAATAAGTCATTGCTGGCCATTATAAAAGGCAATAAAAATGAGGCGCTGGCAGATGTATTCATGCCGGACGGTGTAACTAAAAACACAGAGTGGGAAGCATGGTTCAAAACTTATTTTACCAAAAACTACCCCGGCTATACCATCATTCGTCAATCATTGCTTACCGCCAATTGGTATATAAAGAAAAATGAGATATCCGGCCTGCCCGAATACCGGCAGATCGGTACAGCCATTGGTGCAAAAGCACCGGATGGGAAATGCAAGATCATTAAGATTGATCTGTACCAGGATTACCTCGGTGGAAAATTCGACCCCAACTTCAGATTTCAAAAATTTGATGAGAAAGAAATGTTGTGTGAGAATTTAAAATAAAACAAGGGCAATATTAATACGGCGGTTAAAAAGCTTCCTCCGATTATTAAGTATAAGAGTCATTGAGTTCAACATCCCTTTTAATCTTTACCTGTCCTGCTATTTTTAAGTTCTTTGGATGACTTACCTGTACAAGATTAATAGTCTTTTACATCTTTTCACTGATGCCTGTTGCTGATTATTTCAATTTGATTGACTCCGGAAAAGGGGTTGAAAACTATTTATAAACAATAAAATCTTCTCTATGAGAAAAATCTACCTCTTTTTGTTTTTAGCAATGGTATTTGCAGGGTTTACTGCCCGTAGCCAATGCTCAACCATTCAACCATTAACCTTGGCTACCAGCACTTCTGTAACACTTTCCGGAAGTGGCAATTGGGTTCTGGGGGGGTGTAATCAGAATGCATTTGGGCAAGAACAAATATATCAATTTACGGCACCTGTTACCGGCACTTATATCTTAAATGTATTAGGTGCATCCGGAGGATATATTGATTATTACTATAAACCTGTTTTAGCAGGCTGTAGTCCTAGCGGCTGGACCTGCATTATTGATGTCAATGGCATATCTTCCATACCCATAGGTACTCTCACAGCAGGCACCCAGTATTATATATTAGCTGATGCAGAAGGTACTACATCAAGAACACATAGTTTTAGTGTAACGGCAGTTTCAACATTAACTACCGTTGGAAATTTATCTCCTTTTACTACCTGTGAGAACTCCTTATCTGATCAACAGTCATTTACAATAGAAGGAACCGGGTTAACATCTAATATAAATATATCAGCACCATCAGGTTTTCAGGTTTCATTAAATAATAGCAGCTATGTTCCTTCGCTATCATTAGCCCCATCCTCAGGTATTGTAACTACCACAACTATTTACGTAAGACTTACTGGTACTACTGCGCCGGGTACCATTAGCGGTAATGTATCTTGTACGGCTACTGGTGCTACTACTCAGGATATACCAGTAAGTGGCACTGTAAATCCTATACCTGATGTAAATCCTATTACTAACCAAACCCTTTGCAGAAACTCAACTACTACTGCTGTAAACTTTACAGGCTCTGTACCGGGTACAATTTATAATTGGACAAATACAAATACTGCAACAGGCTTAGCAGCAAGTGGTACAGGGAATATCGCATCATTTACTGCGACAAACAGTACTAATGC
>JAEUVL010001003.1 GCA_016786965.1 Chitinophagaceae bacterium | reverse complement strand
GGTGAACGGAAAGAACATTGGCGAATTAAGCAGCCTGCCGGTAAAAGACCTGAAGACCTGGTTTGATGAAACCGGTAAAAAACTAAGCCTGCATGATAAGGAAGTGGCAAAACGGATACTGATAGAATTGCATAACCGGCTTGATACACTGCTCAAAGTAGGATTAGGCTACTTAACGCTGAGCCGCCTGGCGAATACATTAAGCGGCGGCGAAAGCCAGCGGATACAGTTGACAAGAAGCCTGGGCAGTAACCTCACCAACTCTCTTTATATTTTAGATGAACCTTCCATCGGGCTTCACTCAAGAGATACAGCTAACCTGATAACCGTATTAAAAGAACTGAGAGACCTTGGAAATACTGTCGTGGTAGTGGAACATGATGAAATGATGATGCGGGAAGCCGATCATATAATAGATATGGGGCCGCTGGCATCACATCTCGGCGGGGAAGTAGTGGCGGAAGGAGATTATGATGCTATCGTTTCAAACCCGCAAAGCCTTACCGGTAAGTACCTGAATAGTGAGCTCTCCATAGATCCGCCAAAGCAGGTGCGGAAATGGAACCGTTCTATAATTGTGGAAGGTGCCCGGCATAATAACCTGAAGAATATAACGGTGGAGTTTCCGCTCAATGTGCTTTGTGTGGTAAGTGGGGTGAGCGGCAGCGGTAAAACGACACTGGTAAAACAAATTCTTTCCCCTGCGCTGCGGAAGATGAAAGGAGAGTTTGGTGATAAGATCGGTTTTCACAAACAGATCACCGGTGATACAGACAGCATCGGGCAAATAGAAATGGTGGACCAGAACCCCATCGGCAAATCATCGAGAAGTAATCCGGTAACCTACATTAAAGCATATGATGAGATAAGGGACCTGTATGCAAGACAACCGCTGAGCAAGATGCGGGGCTTTCAGCCCAAGCATTTTTCGTTCAACGTGGATGGTGGCAGATGCGATACCTGCAAAGGCGAAGGTGAACAGGTGGTGGAAATGCAGTTCCTGGCGGATGTGCACCTTACCTGCGAATCATGCGGCGGAAAGCGATTTAAGGAAGAGGTGCTGGAAGTAAAGTATAACGACAAGAGCATTTATGATGTGCTGGAGATGAGTGTGGATGAGGCGATCGATTTTTTCTCCTTTGCTGAAGGGGGAGGTCGGGAGGGGGCTCTAGCAAAAGCCATTCAGCCATTAAGTGATGTGGGGCTGGGCTATGTAAAACTCGGCCAGTCATCAGATACCTTATCCGGTGGTGAGGCACAGCGGGTAAAGCTGGCTTCTTTCCTGGGGAAGGGCCGTGCCGGAAATAAGATATTGTTCATCTTTGATGAGCCGACAACGGGCCTTCATTTTAATGATATCAAAAAATTGTTAGCATCTTTTAATGCATTAATAGAACAGGGCCACTCCATTTTGGTGATAGAACATAATACGGATGTGATCCGTTCTGCAGACTGGGTGATAGATCTTGGACCAGAAGCCGGAGCTGCCGGAGGGCAGCTGATATTTGCAGGTAAACCACTTGACCTGAAACAAGAAAAGAAAAGTTATACAGCCCGTTACCTTTAAACGCCTATAGTAAAACTACGAAGACCTTGGAATTACCACTTGGGGATATTACCTTAGTGCTTTCTAAGATTTGAATCCCCTCTATCCTTACTGGAATCCGTACCAAAATCTATCTCCTCTGAAGGGCTTATTTTTTATACCCTTTAATTGAAACTATGAGACTTTTTACATTTTTAAAAAAGAAGGCATTGCCTTTGTCTATTGTATTGCTATTCCCAATAGCTTCATTTTGCCAGATAAATACCTGGGATGGATCATCGAACAACAACTGGAATAATGCGGCCAATTGGTCATTGAACCTTGTTCCAACAGCAGCACACGATGTAGTAATAAATATAAATGCGGCAATTTCTGTTGATGCGAACGCCACGATTAACAGTTTAGCGGTAACTGGCTCCGCAACTGTTTCTTTTACTTCTTCAGGTGGCGGAAGAACGATCACAATTGATAATACTGGCAGTACCATAGCTCTCGGAAGTACTCTGACACTTCAGGGTTCCAACGGATCGGGTACAAGATCAATGAGTATTTTATATACGGGAGCTAGCCTAACTATGTCCATAGCCGGTACGCTGGTTTTGACGAATGTAGGAGAAGGAACTATTTATAATGCTACAAATAGCCTTACTACAGTCACTGGTACAGTAAGAAAGGATGATCCTTCAAATGGTACAAATGGTGTTATTACATCGACCGCAGGTAATTTAAGTTTTTTATCTGGAGGAATTTATGATCATTCATTAGATGGAGATGTGATTCCCACTGCTACCTGGAATGCAGCTTCTAATTGTAATATCACCGGTATCACCGGTACAGCTCCAACTGGCCTCAATCAGGCATTTGGACACTTTACCTGGGATTGTATCGGGCAAACAACCGGATTTTTATTTGCCGGGGCA
>JAEUVL010001000.1 GCA_016786965.1 Chitinophagaceae bacterium | reverse complement strand
AATGTTTGAACAGGTAGATGGCGATGGCTGACAATACGAAAATGATGACAAAGGTCATGACCGGATATTTATATGGTTAAGATGTAAATATCGCTTTAACCCAGGAATCTCTATTTCTTTGAAATGGAATATACTGGCTGCAAGGGCCGCATCTGCATTGGCAGTTTGAAATACGTCTAAGAAATGTTCCGGCATACCGGCACCGCCTGATGCTATTACCGGTACGGGTACCGCAGCGGTGATCTCTTTTGTGAGTTCGACGGCGAAGCCTCCTTTTGTTCCATCATGCTCCATGGAAGTAAGGAGTATTTCTCCGGCACCCCGGTCGGTGATCTCTTTCGCCCAACCGGAAACAGCGAGGGGGGTAAGATTTCTGCCGCCATGAGTTACCACCATCCATTGATTATCTATCATTTTTGCATCTATGGCCACTACGATACACTGACTGCCGAAATTTGTTGCCAACTCATTTATAAGCAGCGGATTCTTTACGGCTGATGTATTGATGGATATCTTATCGGCCCCGTTCTCCAGCAGCAGGCTTACATCTTCTATGCTATTGATGCCTCCACCCACCGTGAATGGTATATTGATATGGGTGGCAATATCTCTTACGAGCTTTGCCAGTGTTTTTCTTTTTTCTGTGGTGGCTGTAATATCCAGGAACACTAATTCGTCTGCACCTTCGCGGCAATACCGCATGGCCAGTTCCACGGGGTCACCGGCATCCCGCAACTGAAGAAAGTTAGTGCCTTTAACCGTCCGGCCATCTTTAATATCCAGGCAGGGGATGATCCTTTTTGCTAATCCTGTTGGATGGAAAGTACCGGCGTCTGACAAGGGTAGTATGTTTTTAGTTTCACTCATTACAGATATTTCGACAGGTCTGCTAAAGAGATCCTGTTTTCGTAAATGGCTTTGCCGATAATAGCGCCTGTGCAACCTGCTTCTCTTAATTCATCCAGCTCTTTTATGGTTGCGATGCCGCCACTTGCAATGAGATCAATGGAGGGGTGTTCGTTCATGATCTTTTTATATAGCAGGGTAGCGGGGCCTTCGAGCAGGCCGTCTTTGTTTACATCGGTGCAAAAGAACTGCCTGACACCTTTTAGTTTATACTTTTCTATGAGTTCAAATACTGTTAGCGGGGTTGATTCGGTCCATCCTTTTATCACTACTTTGCCATCTTTTACATCGGCACCTATAATAAAGCGTTCTGCGCCAAATGCCATGAGCCAGCCACTGAAGGTAAACTCGTCTTTAACGGCCATGCTTCCGATGGAGGCATAGGCCGAACCGGAATTAAAAGTGATCTCAAGGTTTTTTTGTGTGCTGATACCACCGCTGAAATCTATTGCCAGTTTTGTTTTTACAGCGATCTTCTCCAGTACTTTCCAGTTTTTTACATCGCCGGCTTTTGCGCCGTCTAAGTCAACCAGGTGCAGTCGTTTCAATCCTGCTCCTTCAAATTGGAGGGCCGCTTCCAGCGGGTCTTCATTATAGATCGTTTTTTGAGCATAGTCTCCTTTGGTAAGGCGGACACATTTGCCATCAATTATATCTATTGCGGGTATTATTGTCATATTACAGGGCTAAAAAGTTTTTCAAGATCGTTTCTCCTGCATCAGCACTTTTTTCCGGGTGAAACTGAACGCCATAAAAGTTGTTGCGGTGCAATGCGGAGCAGTAAGGTTGTATATAATTGGTGGTGGCGATACTATGCGGATTTTGTTCTGCATAATAGCTGTGTACGAAATAGCAG
>JAEUVL010000999.1 GCA_016786965.1 Chitinophagaceae bacterium | reverse complement strand
CACAGCTATTATGCAGAACAAAATCCGCATAGTATCGCCACCACCAATTATATACAACCTTACTGCTCCGCATTACACCGCAACAACTTTTATGGCGTTCAGTTTCACCCGGAAAAAAGTGCTGATGCAGGAGAAACGATCTTGAAAAACTTTTTAGCCCTGTAATATGACAATAATACCCGCAATAGATATAATAGATGGCAAATGTGTCCGGCTTACCAAAGGAGACTATGCTCAAAAAACGATCTATAATGAAGACCCGCTGGAAGTGGCCCTCCAATTTGAAGACGCAGGATTGAAACGACTGCACCTGGTCGACTTAGACGGCGCAAAAGCCGGCGATGTTAAAAACTGGAAAGTACTGGAGAAGATCGCTGTCAAAACAAAACTGGCAATAGATTTCAGTGGTGGCATCAGCACACAAAAAAATCTCGAGATCACTTTTAATTCCGGGGCCGCCTATGCCTCCATCGGAAGCATTGCGGTCAAAGACGAGTTTACCTTCAGTGGCTGGCTCATGGCATTTGGCGCTGAACGCTTTATTATAGGTGCCGATGTAAAAGATGGCAAAGTAGTGATAAAAGGATGGACCGAATCAACCCCGCTCACTGTATTTGAACTCATAGAAAAGTATAAACTAAAAGGCGTCAGGCAGTTCTTTTGTACCGATGTAAACAAAGACGGGCTGCTCGAAGGCCCCGCTACCCTGCTATATAAAAAGATCATGAACGAACATCCCTCCATTGATCTCATAGCAAGTGGTGGCATCGCCACCATAAAAGAACTGGATGAATTAAGAGAAGCAGGTTGCACAGGTGCTATTATCGGCAAAGCCATTTACGAAAACAGGATCTCTTTAGCAGACCTGTCGAAATATCTGTAATGAGTGAAATTAAAAACATACTACCCTTGTCAGACACCAGTTCTTTTTATCCAACAGGATTAGCAAAAAGGATCATCCCCTGCCTGGATATTAAAGATGGCCGGACGGTTAAAGGCACTAACTTTCTTCAGTTGCGGGATGCCGGCGACCCCGTGGAACTGGCCATGCGGTATTGCCGCGAAGGGGCAGACGAATTAGTATTCCTGGATATTACTGCCACCACAGAAAAAAGAAAGACACTGGCAAAACTGGTAAGAGATATTGCCACCCATATCAATATACCATTCACCGTGGGTGGCGGCATCAATAGCATAGAAGATGTAAGCCTGCTGCTGGAGAACGGGGCCGATAAGATATCCATCAATACATCAGCCGTAAAGAATCCAATGCTGATAAATGAGTTGGCAACAAATTTCGGCAGTCAGTGTATTGTCGTGGCCATAGATGCTAAAATGATAGAAAATCAATGGATGGTGGTAACACATGGCGGCAGAAATCTTACTACCCTCGCTGTTTCCGGTTGGGCAAAAGAGATCACTGACCGGGGCGCCGGAGAAATACTCCTTACTTCCATGGAGCATGATGGAACAAAAGGAGGCTTCGCCATTGAGCTCACAAAAGAGATCACCGCTGCGGTACCCGTACCGGTAATAGCATCAGGCGGTGCCGGTATCCCGGAACATTTCTTAGAAGTATTTCAAACTGCCAATGCAGATGCGGCCCTCGCAGCCAGTATATTCCATTTCAAAGAAATAGAGATTCCTGGGTTAAAGCGATATTTACATCTTAACCATATAAATATCCGGTCATGACCTTTGTCATCATTTTCGTATTGTCAGCCATCGCCATCTACCTGTTCAAACATT
>JAEUVL010000895.1 GCA_016786965.1 Chitinophagaceae bacterium | reverse complement strand
CTCTCACCATATTTGGTATGCACCGTTTGCATCCCCCGGCGAAGCGGGGCCTTGTCCATTATATCATCATGTATCAATGTGAAATTATGAAACAGCTCTATAGCGGTACCTACATGCCAGGCATCCTCTTTTATGTCTTCGAAGAGCTCATTACCCATCAGGCACAATACAGGGCGGATCCTTTTACCTCCCAGTTTCAAGAAATATTCGTTAGGATCGTAGAGGGATGCCGGTTCGGCTGGAAAATGACGTTTATCAAAATGCAGGGCAAATTTTTGGGAAAGAAGTTGGAATGATTGCATACTGCAAATATATGTTGCCATACACAAAGATCACATACAAGCTAAAGTACGGTACAATAGGCAGGGCAGTTAAAATAGGATATGAGGTATGAGAAAGCAGTCATTGTTAATATATAAGTAATGAACCCGGCCACATACCTCAAAAATTCGATACTACTTGTTTATCAGAATATACTTGCTCATCAGCTTATCACACAGCTCACACGGGGTACCTTCCAACGATTGACGGCCGACCTCTATATTACCATAAGCCGCAGTCGCATCACCGGTAATAAGCTGGTAAATCGCAAACTGCATCACAAGATTGTACTGATCGTCTCCTGTCCGTATGTTCTTCGATGCCTCCTGCGCATAAATGTCCACTGCAGGGTTAGCATCCAGGTAGCTGAGGTGCGCCATCAATCTCAAGGTATTAAAATGATTGGGATCGGTCTGTTTGGCTTTGTCAGCCCAGCTTTTAGTTCCTCGCATATCGCCGGCATTAAAGTAATGTACCGACATTCGATAATAATCATTCGGATCTTTTTTACCCAGCGGCATCACGGCTATTTTCTCCTCCAGTGTCTTCCGTTCAGCAGCACTGTCTTTTGACAGGTAATGAATACTGGTAATGGCATCATACGCATCTGCCAGATTGAAGTATTCATTTCTCTTATCAGCTGGAAAAATCCGTATTGCTTCATTGAAAGCAGCAATGGCTTTCACGTTTTGTTGCTGCATGAAATAAACAAACGCCAAAGCTCGCTGCCTTGTAAATGGGTTCAGAGAAGCCACCACCTCTGCAGAAGCCAGCTTTTTCTCGAGCTCTGCCAGCCTTTTTTTCTCGGCAGCGGTGTAGCCAAATACGGGATTGGGTTTATCCATGCCCGTAAAAAATAACAGCTTTGCGGACATCGCAAAAATATCTGCCAGCATCCGCACATTCTGTAACTGCACATTGTCTTTGAAGCGGACGGCATATCTATCAATACCTGAGAAATCAAAGAGGGTGTTGAAATCTGTACCAGCATATTGTGCTCTCACTTTATCATCACCTGCTTCTGCTGCACGTTGAAAAAAACTGCTGAGCAGGTCGCTGCTAAGCAGGAATACATACGGGATATGCGGATATTGGCCCGGCTTATCCAGCATACGGGCGCAATATGCACTGGCTTTCTTAAAATCCCTGTTATTAATAAGGACGAGAGGGTAAAAAACACTGGATATGGAATCGTCAGGGTTTATATATATGGCCCGCTCCATATCTTCTATGGCATTATCCAAGCCAAGATTCAGTTTCAATGTGCCGCGAAGGGAATAGTATTGAGCACTGTCATTATTACAATGCTTTAAGGAAAGATGAGTGATAGCCCTGTTAAAATAAAACTTTGCAAGATCGCTCTGTCCTGTAAAGTTATAATAGTTACCCAAAGAATTCAGCACAAGGGCATTTGTGGTATCGGTTTTCAGAAGGGCCTGGTATTTCGCCAGGTAGTTAGCATCATAAGACTCCATCTTATTCATGTCTTCATAACTGCGCTCTGCATCATATGTGGAAATAGTAAAGGAAAAGTTGACTGATGCATCAAAGAGCTTCTTTACTTCTTCAAGTAGTTCCATCGTTTCGGTGGAAGATGCTTTCGTCTTCATGGAATAGGTCTGTGCCGTAACGTCCGAAACCATTAGCAGCACAATGCCTGCGGCTAGGAACAGGTGTTTTCTCATATTACTTTATCGTATTAATATGGCTATGTGTTATTTCTTACGGCCTCCTTTTGCTTTATCCTGTTTTCCCGATCGATCCGAACGTTTGGTTGGCGCCAGTTCTTCAAAATTATCTTTTTCCACACCACCGGCCACCACCCATTCATAATCCAGTTGCCGTTTGGTTAAATTAGCAGCCACCACTTTTATCCAAACTTTATCTCCCATGTTGAATTTCTTGCCGCTTCGCTGTCCAACCAGGCAATAGTCGCTTTCTACATGCCTGAACTCATCATACTCGAGTAAACTGTTTATACTAACCAATCCCTCGCATTTATGTTCTACCGTTTCCACCCAAAAACCAAAAGAAGCAACACCGCTTATCACTCCTTCAAATTCATCGCCCAGGAAATTCTTCATATACTGTACCTGCTTATACTTGTTTGAAGCTCTTTCAGCTTCCATTGCGGCTCTTTCTCTTTCACTGGTATGCTTGCATTTTTCTTCCAGTTTCTTATCCGGCTGGACCTTATTGTTCAGGACATCGAACAATATGCGGTGTACCTGCACATCCGGATAGCGGCGGATGGGTGAGGTAAAATGGCAGTAATGCTCAAATCCCAATCCATAGTGGCCTACATTATCCGTGGTATACTTAGCCTTGGCCATTGTGCGGATACCTAATTGTTCCAGCACATGCTGCTCCGGTTTGCCGTGAACATCCTTTAATAATTGATTGAAAGAGGATGCAATAGCTTCAGGCGAAGAGGTGTCGAATTTATGGCCGAACTTTTTGGCAAAGGCGGCAAAAGGTACCAGTTTTTCCTCGTCAGGGTCATCATGTGTACGATAAGGAAATGGAATTGGCTTATTGCCAATCTTGATCTTTGAAATATTCTCCGCAACCGTACGGTTGGCCAGCAACATGAACTCTTCTATCAACTGATGGGCCTCTTTACTCTCTTTTATCATGATACCAATGGGATCGCCTTTCGCATCGAGTTTAAAGCGAACCTCCTGTGAAGAGAAATTGATAGCGCCATTGTCAAAACGTTTTCTCCTGAATTTTTGTGCCAGTTCATTCAGTATCAGTATTTCTTCTGCGTGCAACCCTGCTTTTTCTTCAATGATGGCCTGTACTTCCTCATAAGTAAACCGGTGATCGGAATGGATCACGGTTTTACCCAGCCAGTATTGTTTTACATCTCCTTTCGGAGTAAGTTGAAAAATGGCTGAAAATGTGAGTTTATCTTCCTTTGGCCTCAATGAACACAGTACATTGGAGATATGCTCAGGCAGCATGGGAATAACCCTGTCTGGCAGGTACACAGAAGTAGAACGGCTATACGCTTCTTTATCGAGCTCATTATCAGGTTCCACATAATGACTTACATCTGCTATATGTACACCTATTTCATAATTTCCATTTTTCAGTTTACGAAATGAAATAGCGTCATCAAAATCTTTAGCATCTACCGGGTCAATAGTAATGGTAAATATATCCCGGATATCTTTTCTTTTTTTGATTTCATCGGCAGGAATGATGTCGGGGATCCGTGCTGCCACTTCCAGCGCTTCATCAGGAAACTGAAGAGCAAATCCTGCTTCCAGCAGGATCTCTTTCATGGCTGCATCATTGCTGTTCTCCGCATCGAGGATGCTTACGACTTCGCCTACGGGCCTTTTGCCATCTGTTTCCCATTGCAGCAGCCTTAC
>JAEUVL010000950.1 GCA_016786965.1 Chitinophagaceae bacterium | reverse complement strand
GTCAGTTGGCTGATGTCGAAAGGCACGGTGTTGCTGCCGGCTTCCACATTCACCACTTTCTGCAATACGGTCTTTCCGGTCATATCCACCACCAGCAATGTTACTTTATCCCGCACCGGTGCTCCCACCACTACATTCACCCTGGTGTTGGCAGGATTCGGATAAAGGCCGTCAATAGCCAGGGTAACCGGCTTGTCTCCTTTGATCAATACAACACTGCTGAGTTTACTGCGACCGTCCGTATCCATCTGGCGAAGACGATAATACAACTTACGGCCACCTACAGTATTATCAGTAAAATTATAACTGAGCTGACCGGTGCTGTTGCCACCCGGAGCCAGTGTGTTGACAAAACCGATGGATTCATAAGTAATACCATCAGCAGAGCGCTGCACATCAAAGCCACGGTTGTTCTGTTCAGAAGCAGTGGTCCAGCTTAGTTTATTGACGCTTCCCTCCCGCTGACCAGCAAAGCTGAGCAGGTCTATGGGCAGGGCGGAGCCGATTGAGCCGGAAAGATAAAAATTAGAAAAGCCCGGTGTTGATACATTGATCCAGCGAAGCGTACCGTCGGGACTAACCCCATTTCCTGTTTGCGGCAGAAACTGGACCGTTCCATTTGCCAATGAAAGATCTCCATTGCAGCTTGCTCCCGGTTGCCTTAATACGCCAATGGTTGATGCATTCACCAAAGGATTAGCCGTAGTCAATGCATTGAGCTCATTGTTCAGATAAAAAAACCTTATTTCAGCATTTGCCACGCCTGGGTTTGATATCTGAAAGTTACGGTCCAGGTAATAACTGCCTGAGACCGATCTTACCGGGCCGGAGTTAATATTCAGGTTTGTGGTATAGGTCGTTGTGCCGGCACCGGATCCGTTCGGATTCCTCACCATGGCCACCAGTCTGCCTGTATTATCAGTAATAGATAACCATTCTGTAAAGTTGCTGTTTGCCGTAACTGTCCTTGCGGCTGCACAGGATGTAAGGCCGGAGATCATTCCACCGCTGGCAAGGTCTTCTACACTGATACAGAATTGTCCCCTTATGTGATTGGGCTGACATCCATCTTCCTGCAAATAGTAGGTGTTGCCCGGAGTAAGTCCTGTTGCATAAAAGATTGTACGCCCTACTACATTAATGGCCCCGTCATCACCACAGGCGATCATAGTAAAGGTGGAATAGTCATTCACATTTGTTGCGCTGAACAGGGCTATGCGGGTATCATTCGTTTGAATATTTGAACCAGAGCCGGAAAAATAATCATTCGATATTTTAACGCCACCGCTTGGAGGAGCAATGAATTTAAACCAAACTGTACTGTATCCTTCTGTACCCCTGCAGGATGGAAAAGGTTCACCGGGGCTCTGTGTGGCATTGCGGTTGGTATGCCCAAAGCCACTGGTACAGGCCCCGAACGGAAGAAGAACCGCTCCCGGCGCTTCATCGTTTGCAGGTGGTGTGGGTGTGGTGCTAAACCCGCCAGCCGCACTCCAGTTAGCGATGCAACCCGTAGGCCTTACTTTAAACTGATAACCGGTTTGGGCAATCAGCCCGGTAATGGTATAAGGCTTTGTAATAGCAGTTACCGTAGGTGTACCGGTAAAATTATAAGGCGATGGTTGTATTTCAATATCCCAGGATACGGCATTGCTTAGTTCGGTCCAGTTAAGCACGGCTGAAGTACTGAGAATATTCGTTGCCGACAGCGAGGTGGGTGTGGTACAGGGAACAGCCTGTATACAAAGATCGAATGTTGAAACCGTAGCCGATACATTAGAATACACCCGTAGGTAATACGTGTTGCCCGGAACCAGGCCGCTATAGGTAACAGGAAAATCCAGTCCCCAGCAATTGATGCTGGTGAGACTTCCACAACTACCACTGAATATCTCCCGGATGATCGTATTCGAAACACCAGTCAGCTTTGTAAGTGTGCATTTCATTACCGGTGTTGTGGCTACAAAAGAGTACCAAATATCTTCAGCAGTAAGCGATCCGGAACAGGAGACCTGGGATTGGGTAGCTCCTGCATTGGTCTGATTTAATAAAGTGACACATGTTCCATTTACCGGAATGGCAGGGAAAGCTATTGCGGAAGTACATTCATCATTCGCTGTTTTTGTACGTACCAAAGCAGCAGGAGAATTTTCACTCCACACCGGGCCGGCACATTGTTGCCTGACAACTATTTTATAATAAGTAGTGGGTGATAGTCCGGTAATCTGTACAGAAGTATTGGCCGGCCCAATTAATTGGGATGAAGCACCTGCAGAAGCGCCTAAGCCGGGCACAAAGTTGTCTGGCCCGTATTCCACCAGGTATGAACCTGTAACCGGCAGGTCCACTGTTATTGAATTGGAACCAATACTGGAAATGACAGGCAGCGAAGGGGTGTTGCAGGTGATAACAGGGGCAAAAGAAAACTCATCTGCACCTATATCCGGAAGCGGGCCTGCCGTTCTGGACTGGCAGTCAATATCTTCGTTTACACCAACATTCATACCGGTATTGCCCAAATGATTCAGGTTGACACCGGCATACGACAGCAAATGCACATCTGAAGAAGAGACAAAGGCTGGTAAAATATTCTTTGAGTTCAGATCTTTTCCGCTGAAAGTTTGCCAGCCCTGCAGTGTGGTACTGAAACTGCCGGAAACCAATCCACTCCATTGCACATATGCAGAATTAGGACCCGGGGAAACATAGATGCAGTTATTATCCGAGTTGAGGTTGGTAAAAGTAGTGGAGTAAAATGCAATGGCCCTGTTGTATGTAACAGGAAGATTGGCCGTAACAATAAGAATATTATTCTTAAGGTTTACAAACGGGTCATCATCAGCAATGGCTATGGCGGCAGTAAGCAGAGAAAAACCGGTTGCAAAATCCGTTGTCATCGCCACAGTATTATGAACTACATTAAAGCTGCCGCTTGTACCAATGCCTATTCCGCCCAAATAGATACCAGCGGTAAAAAAATCTCCATTGCCATTACCCCCCACCCCGGAGATCAAGTTATTCGCCAGGTAGGTGGTACCAGATAGTGAGCCGGACACTGCTATGCCAATAGCTGAATAAGCATGGGTATTTATGATCCTGCCAATTTTATTGTTAGTAACGGAAGCATTTGTTACATCCCTGCCACGCCAGGTTGTATAAAACAAAGGAACATACTGTCCCATTCCCAAACCAACCCCGATACCAAACACACTCACTCCTGAAGTGGACACAATCTCCGATATAGTATTCCCGGATACTACCAGGTTATCTTCATAGCCTGCAAGAATACCGCCGGTGCCAATATTATCAGGAGCCGCGGCATCCAACCTGTTCTGGTTGATAACCGTTCCGCTATTCATATCGGCTAATCCTGCACCCTGGCTATATATTCCATACTGCACCCTGGTAATGCTGTTGTTGATGTAGCTGTTAAAATGATTACCTGATCCAAACGAAGTAAGATCAATCGCTGGTCCTGCACAACCAATACCAAACAAGGTAGTGGTGCCCGAATTACCTGCTACTATCAAATTCCGGATACTGTTGTGAGTGGCCCCGTCACTGCCATTGTTCTGCAGCCATATTACCGCAGCAGCGGAAGAGTTAGCCGTGTTTTCAATTTTCAAATCCCTGCTTGCGGAAGCTAAAGGACATATTGTATTGGTACTGTTAGACACCGACCCATCAATAATAATATGATCAGCACCATTCAGCACCAGCAACGCTCCTGCAACAGAACCGCTTATCACAGTGCCCGGTAGCGAAGGTTTTATGGTAAGTGTATTGGTACTGCTGGCACCCGGATTTGCTCCAATCGTAACCGGAAAGGTTTCGGACGGGTAGGATGTGTTGATGAGTGTAAAAACAACAGGACCTGTCAAAGCTGAACTGTTATAGGCAGCAACCGCAGCCGTAATAGTGGGATAATCTCCGCCTACACCTATCGTATAATTTCCGCTTAATGCTACCCTGTGCGTAAGGCTTTCATTCACCACTGCCCTGCTCTCTGTCATCTCAACAGTATTGTATGGCTGTTCTGCAGCTATCGGGTTTCGAAAAACCGGGCTGGCGGTATGCAGACCTTCTTCAGCTACAAAGCCCGGGTTGATACCGGTTTGCGCAAATGTGTGCAACTGGAATTGCATTGTAAACAAAAGCAACATACAGATTAATGGTCTGCCGAACATTTTCATATTGCATGATTATGTTATAAAGGTAGAAAACCCTTTTCTAAAACAGGAAATGACCTCTTTTGAAGGTCATTTCCTGTATCAATATCTGTTGTCTATTGAATAGTTACTCTTTACTGCTTCACAAACTTGCCCACCACCGTTTCGCAATTATCGCAAAGCAGTTTTACGATATAGCTGCCTCCGGTGAGCCTGCTGATATCCAGCGGTATGGTATTGTTACCAGCTTCGGCAGTGATCACCTGCTGGTGAACGTTTTTGCCGGTCATATCCGTAATGACGAGAGTGATCCTGTCACGCACCGGCGATGATATCATTACATTCACCCTGGTGTTGGCAGGATTCGGATAAAGGCCGTCAATAGCCAGGGTAACCGGCTTATCACCTTTGATCAATACAACACTGCTGAGTTTACTGCGACCGTCCACATCCATCTGGCGAAGACGATAATACAACTTACGGCCACCTACAGTATTATCAGTAAAATCATAACTGAGCTGACTGGTGCTGTTGCCACCCGGAGCCAGTGTGTTGACGAAACCTATGGATTCATAATTAATACCATCAGCAGAGCGCTGCACATCAAAGCCGCGGTTGTTCTGTTCAGAAGCAGTGGTCCAGCGCAGTTTGTTGACGCTTCCCTCCCGCTGACCAGCAAAGCTCAGCAGATCGATCGGCAACAATACACTTGCCCCTCCGTGGAAATAGAAGCTGGAGAAACCAGTAACATTGGTGAAATCGAGGAACCTGTCTCCGGACATGGAACCGAATCCGGTTGGAGAGATCAATGTTCCTGTACCATTGTATCCGGGATTACAAAAGATTCCGGACTTGGTTGATAACAGGTCAAAGATGGAAGTTACCCCGCTTCCCGGTTGTGCGATCAGTGCATTCAGTTCGCTGTTCCGGAAGTACAACCTTATATTATAAGGGCTTACTGGTTGTGTCGTAACAGTCACGTTGATGTTTCTGTCGAGATAATAGCGGCCGGTCACGTCCTGCCGTACAGGGCCATTATGCACATACACCTCTGGCGTAACGGTGCCAAGGTTATTACCATTAGGATAAATAGCTGCCACATAATTATTCAGCGAATCCACCAGGAATACAGGAGAAGCGCCGTTGTTGTTGCTGGCAGCATCTATTACGATCTGGCCTGCAACAACACATGATCCGGGTAAGCCGGGTGCCACACCATGTGTACTGCCTACGTTGGTAATGTTCACCAGGTAGTCTTCGGTTTCACCATAGGTGTAAGAATTACAGGGATGTGTAGGCGTTGTCGGCGCTGTGCCACTGTAAATTATCCTGACCCTCATCCGGTGAGTGCCTAATGCTACAGTAGTAGGAATGTAGAGAGTGTACAACTTCATCGTGGTACCTATCCGCAGATTATTCATCAACCGCTCATTGTCTTCAAAATATCCATCATCATTTCCATCGATCCAGATGGAAGCATAATCGTTGGGATCACCGGTGCGCATAAATCCACCAAAGCTCTCTCCCCTTACCAGGGTTACCGGGCTAAAGGCACCTGTATAATCGGAGTAAGCAACCGGGGTAGTATTACAGGTGGCACCGGAAGGATTATAAATAACCGTTCCCGAAGCTCCTTTCAGGGAGAAATAAGTAAGACTGTCAGCCAGGGTACAACCCGTGGTATAAAGTGGTGCACAGTTAGTGGGGTTCTCTGTAGTAAAGGAAGTGGTATTCACATCACAACCGGTGGCAGCACCGCCCACCCCTACCGGCCTTACATACCAGTAGTAAGTGGTATTATAAGAAAGACCGGTGATATTAACAGTAGTGGCTGTTGTGTTACCAATATTAGCTAATGGCGGATTGACCGTACCAAAAAATACATCATAAGAAGAAGCACCTGGTGAAGCATTCCAGCTGATGGCCGGTGCAGGAGAAACAACCACTCCTGTGGCACCATTGGCAGGCAGCAGATTCGTGGTACAGGCAGGTGGTGGTGGTGGTGTGATCAGTTTGATACAGAACTCACCCACATCTCCGCTAAATCCATCAACCATGATATAATAAGTGGTACCTCCTGTCAATACAGGTGAAGTAAGCGTATCTGAATCGTTCAGGTTCTGACCAAACTCTCCGGTACAAGCTGACGTATTCACTTGTGTAAGTGTAAGTGTTGGGCAGGTACCAGTAGCCGTATAGAACTGCACCCATCCATTCAGCGGGTTGCCGCTCGCAGGTGTTTGCCCCACTACCAGTACAGTACCATTTGCAGCCGGCGTATAAGAATACCAAAGGGTATTATTTGGGGAAGAACAAAAAAGCGCCGGGTCACCGGTTGAGGTGGCAAGAGCTGTGTTACCACATTCTGCCGGGCCTCCCAGGGTCAGCGGTATTGCACCGCAGGGCGCATCATTTATGATAGTAGTAAAGGCGAAAGTAGCCCAGCTGGAAAAACCACCGGCTCCGCAATTCGTCCTTACATGCAGATAATATTGTAAACCTGCTGTCAGACCTGTTGCGTTAGCAGTAGTAAGTGCAGTGGCAGTTCCGCTTGCAGGAGGCGTGGCCGAAGTGGTAACATCCCATTCATACCCGGTAGGAGTACCTATTACGGGAGCTGTCCATGACAGGTTTGCAGTTGTACCGGTACCGGTTACAACGGCTGTCAAACCAGTTGGATTTCCGCAGACTGGTGATAATGTTACAGAAACATCATCAATGGCCAGGAAATCCTGGTCTGCT
>JAEUVL010000920.1 GCA_016786965.1 Chitinophagaceae bacterium | reverse complement strand
AGTGAAGAACAGAAACTTACTGCCTACCGGGTGGCACAGGAACAGTGCGCCAATATCGTTAAATATTCACAGGCGAAGCAGGTGGTGTTCACCTTATCCACCAGTAATGATACTTTCATCATGAGGATCGTGGATGATGGAATTGGTGCAGACCTCAGCAAAACTGCCCGCGGACTGGGGCTACGTAATTTTGTTAACCGGCTCACCGTACACCACGGCAAAGTGAATATTGATACAAGTCCCGGCAATGGATTTTCAGTGGAAATTGAAATGCCGCTGGCACCAGAACCAGGATTTGCGACAGCCGTAGAAGAGCGGTTTGAATAGCATCGCCTAATGATCAACTCTGGCGGCTACCGGTGCTGATCGATCAGTATCATATTGCCATCAGGGTCAGTAAGCATCAAACTGGCGGGGCCTGTGGTGCTTTCATCCGCTTCCGAAATTAAAGGGATAGCATTGCTTTTTAAATGACGTTGAATATCCCTTACGTCATCAAAAGGATCTACCGTTCCTGCCTGCTCATCCCAGCCCGGGTTAAACGTAAGTATATTATTTTCAAACATGCCCTGGAATAAGCCCACCAGTGCATTCCCGTTTTTCATGATCAGGTACTTCTTTTCAAGCGCACCACCCAGCACGGAGAAGCCTAGCTGCTCATAAAATTGTTTGGAAACGTTGATGTCCTTTACACTAAGACTGATGGAGAAAGCGCCTAATTGCATATAGTTGGTTTTAGGAGTGACTGATTTTTGAAGTTACCGATTTTTTAATAATGGGTCTTTTGCTTGTCATTGCTTCAGCACTATTTAATTTTCCTGCATTTCAGGGTATATGTAAGCAGGCCTGTTTGGGAAAAGACGATCTCTAAAGTTTCCGGATCAATGAATAGTAAGTCGCACGAAAAAGGCGGCCAGTTAGGATAAAAGCCGGAAGAAGGTACTTTGTTTCCCTTTCTTTTATAAAGTAATAGGGGTGGGAATTATTTTTCAGGTCCAGGGTCAGTTGATACCAGTTTGAATCAATGAATTGAATTTTTGTTTTTAGTGAATCAGTGGTTTGCCAATATCCAACCAGTGATGCTACATCAATGCTGGTTATGGGATAGTTTACCAGGCTGTCTTTAGATGGCTGTGCCCGGCTGCTGTTGCATACAAGCAGTAAAAGAAATACTATTGGGAGATGTATATTTTTTAGTGCTTTCATTATTTGAGATACCGCCGCTAATATTCTTTCTTATACAGTTTGGTCCAGGTTTCGTAAGAAGTGTCGATCGGATCAGGATCAAAGCCATTCTTGTCAACCAGTAAAATTTTACCCAGGCTGCTTACATACGAGCCTTTGTAATCCGCAGGCACGATATATTCCGTGCCCTTCCCGTCGGTGTATCGCTCCACATCCTTTATGTAGTCTACAAACTGCTCATGCTGCTTGTCACGCATGATCAGGTCCTTCTTTCTTTTTTCCTCCCATAGGTTATTGATGTAGTCATTTGTTTCCTTCATGTAATTACGGGGTTCCTTCACCGGTTCTTTCACGGGCTCGTTCGCC
>JAEUVL010000892.1 GCA_016786965.1 Chitinophagaceae bacterium | reverse complement strand
ATATTGCTGATCTCCTGCTCCCGGTTGCTGTTGCGGTTCTCATTGGTACCGCTCATTAATTGCAGGTAGTCGATAATGATAAGCCCGATGTTATGTTTGTTTTTCAACCGGCGGCACTTGGCCCTCAATTCGAATATGTTCAATGCAGGCGTATCATCGATGAACAACGGAGCCTGGGCCAGCCGTTGGATACCTCTTGCATAAAGTTGTTTCATTTCATGTTCTTCCAATTTACCCCGGGCTATTTTTTCCAGCCATATCTCACTTTCGGCGGAAAGGATACGCTGTACCAACTGGCCGGCACTCATCTCTAATGAAAAGAGGGCTACCGGTGTTTGCTTGCTGGCATGCATAACGGCATTGCGGGCCAGGTTCAGGGCGAAAGCCGTTTTACCCACGGCTGGGCGGGCGGCTAATATAATAAGGTCAGTATTTTGCCATCCGTAAGTAACACGGTCCAGGGCTGCAAAGCCGCTGGGCACACCGGTGACTTCTTCATTCTTATGGCGCAGATCTTCTATACGCTGAATTGTTTTTACTAATACGGAGTCGATGGTATCAAAATTCTTGCGCAGGTGATTGTTGGTGATCTCAAAGAGTTTGCTTTCTGCATCATCGAGGAGGTCGAACACATCGGTGGAATCTTCATATGCATCGCCAATGATCTCTCCGCTGATGCGGATCAGCTCCCGCTGAATGAATTTTTGCAGGATGATCCTGGAGTGAGCTTCTATATTGGCAGAGGAAACGACAGTATTGGTTAGTTTGGTAACATAATAAGCACCACCGATCATTTCCAGTTCTTCCCTGAAGCGAAGCTCTTCGGCCACGGTGAGGATATCAATGGGCTGGCTTTTATTGGCCAACCCCTGCATGGCTTTGTAAATGCGCTGGTGCGCTTCTACGTAAAAACATTCTGGTTTTAGTATTTCTATAACTGTATCGAAAGCGCTTTTTTCCAGCATAATGGCACCCAGTACTGCTTCTTCAAGGTCTTTGGCCTGTGGTGGCACTTTGCCATATACCATGGTGCCAAGGTCAAGGGATGACTTTCTAACTTTCTTACGGTCTTTATTCAGGTTGGTCAGGTCCATGTGTTCGGTTACGGCGATAAAGAGTTAAACCATTGATTTTTTACCAATGACTTCAGGCGCAACTCCAGTATAGCTTTAAGAAATTGTTATCTCTTGGTTAGTGGAATGTTTCCGTTCAGTCAGGTAGCGAAAATAAAGGTGTGCAACGAATGATGAGCTGTTTTAAAAAACTTTTTCTTTCTGCACCAATTTTTCACGCCAAATTGAGGGTTATCCACATTACCAGGTTGCGCCGGGGTCGTATACAATTTAGTGAAAATGCAGGTCTGATGGGGTTGAATTGTTTCCACAACAGCCTAAATAGCGAACTGAAGCGGCACGGCCTTAAAAGCAGGGCACTGCCAGCAGGCTGCCGGGGATTGTAAGGCCCTTTTCTGCCGACAGAGCCGCCCGTCGGTCGGTGTGAACAGTCATTAGTTGGTAAAAAGGGGGCTAAAAGGAGGTGAAACCCTGAAAAATACCATAAAACTAGTATTGACTTGTATTAAGTCCTGTGGGATATTGCGGGCACGTTGATGCTTCGGTGAAGAAACCAATCGTATGTCTATACGATAACCATAAGCCTTTCAACATAGGTCAATTCAAGAAGCGTCGGAAGCCCCGCTATAACAAGCGGGGTTCTTTTTTGAGGGGTACCATAAAATGGGTATTGACTGGCTGACTTCTGTAGTGTATCTTTTACTCTTATTACTGCAAATAACTGAAAAGGTGAAAAGACAGGGTAGGATTGGGTGAAAAAACTGTTTGGGTATTTGCCGGATGAGATAAACTTTACAAAGCAATAAAACCCGGTAGCCGAAAAGGGTATATAGAGTAGGCGAAAAA
>JAEUVL010000880.1 GCA_016786965.1 Chitinophagaceae bacterium | reverse complement strand
AATAAAGCCTCGAATTCGTTCCGGTACAACTCTTTTAGGTGAAAAGGGTTTTTATAGTTTCTTTTATCTGAATAGTTCTTTTTATCGGGTGTGGAAATAACTAATAACCCGCCTGGCTTTAATACCCGTTTTATTTCTTTGATCATGGTATCATGATCCTCAAGGTGCTCCAGCGTTTCAAAGCTCACTACCATGTCAAACTGTGCATCAGCCGCCGGTATTTTTTCAGCAGTAGCCTGTGTAAAACGAAGATTTTCTTTTGGGTATTTCTGTGTTGCTTTCTTGATAGTGGTGTTATCAATATCCATCCCGGTCACGGACGCTGCTTTTGCAGCCAGCAGGTAGCTGCCATAGCCTTCGCCACAGGCAATGTCCAGTACAGTTTTGCCCGCAGCCAGTCCACAGGCGATGGCATAGCGGTGCAAATGTTCAATGGTGGATTCATTGAACACAAATGTTTCCAGTCGTTCTCCTGTCCAGTTGGCATTATTGCTCATGTATTCAGGATGTTCTTTTTAAATAACCGTTTACATTGAAGGTGGCGTTGGGGCCAAAAAAATCGCACCATTTTCTGTCTGTTTCAAATTGTTTATTAGTCTGCAAAAAATCACGGATAGCTTTTTGAGGTCCGCCGTCGTAGGATCTTTCAAGTCCAAGTTCTGTTACTACGCCATCTTCCACAATAAGATAAGAACCGGGTGTAACCAGGGGTGAAAACTTCTTCATGGTTGCCAGCACATCATCATACATATGCGAACCGTCTTCTATTACCAGTATTGTTTTGTAACCGGCTGAGAGAGAAGTATCATATCCGGTATAACCTTCTTTAAATAACCGGATACGGGGGTGGGAGTGCAGCAGTGTATCTTCCTTGTTAGTTGGCAAGTCGACGGTGTGCAATTCTCCTTTGCCGTTCAATTCCAGCAAGTCGGCCAGGTACAATGAGGAACCGCCTTTGTTTGTGCCGATCTCAATGATCAGGTCAGGTTGCAGTTCTGCTATCAGCATTTGGTACAAT
>JAEUVL010000111.1 GCA_016786965.1 Chitinophagaceae bacterium | reverse complement strand
TGGAAAGGACAAAAAATGCAGGCAGATGGCAAAAAGGTATTTGTATATGCGGTTTTATTACAATTGGACTTGTAAAATGCTGATAAGCGAACAGAACCCTGAAAGGAGCGCCGCAAGGGACGATGATAGTAGTATTGCAGCCCGTCCAATATTTATTTCTTGTTTTTCACCTCCTCAAATCTTTCATCGTAGTCTTTGCGGATGGTGCCCATCATCCGGTCCCAGAAAAGGAAGTACAACCCATAATTGCCTTTGAAATACTGGTGATGCTGGTTGTGATTGACGGAGGTATTGATCCATTTGCCGAGCCAGTGTTTGCTGAAACCTTTGGGATACAGTTCCCAGCCAAGGTGGCCATATACATTGTACACGATCATGAACAGGAAGAAAAAAAGCAAATGATACAGGTGAACTGGGATAGTGAAAACAAATACCAGGAAAATGCCAGCCTCTATAATGGCTTCCAGCGGATGAAAGGCATAAGCAGCAAAAGGACTTGGGTTGGTTGATTTGTGATGAATGAGATGCACCAGTTTGAACACTGAAGGATGATGCATGAGGCGGTGCATCCAGTAGAAATAGGTGTCGTGCATAATGGCCATAATGGGAAATGCCAATATGAAATAAAAAGTACCGTGCTGCTTTATATCTAAATAGAATTTGGTATGCCGGGCCATTTCAGGACTGCCTAATACTAAAGCAGGGATAAAAGCCATGATGAATACAGTAAGGATAGAAAACCCAATTTCCCTTGCATAATCATTGAACTTCGGAAATTTCTCCTGGATCTTTTTGGAGCCCATCATTTTGCGAAGCAGCACGTACCAGATTATAAATGCAATGCTGGCTATGATCAGATAGCGGCTGCCGATAATAGATACGTCTTTAAAATATAGCGACCAGTCCATAATTACTTAATGTGCTTCGAGCCAGTTCTTGCCTTCGCCGCATTCTGCTATTACCGGCACGTCGTGTGGCAGCAGCATGGCCGTTTGCATGTTTTCAAGTATCAATGGTTTTAGTTCATTTACTTCTGTCTTCAGTGCGTCGAACACCAGTTCATCATGCACCTGCAAGATCATCTTGCTTTGCATTTTTTCTTTTTTCATAGCGGCCTGAACTTTCTGCATAGCCAGTTTGATCATATCGGCTGCCGTTCCCTGTATGGGTGAATTAATGGCGTTCCGCTCCGCAAAACCCCGGACGGTGAAATTAGCAGAATTGATATCTCTCAACCACCTTTTTCTGCCCATAAGTGTTTCCACAAAGCCATTTTCCCGGGCGAAATTAATGGTGCCATCCATGTACTGCTGAATGCCGGGGAATTCCTTTTTATAATTATCAATGATTTCTTTGGCTTCGGTACGGCTGATGCCGAGATTATCAGCCAGGCCAAAGGCGCCTTGTCCGTAAATGATGCCAAAGTTTACACTCTTGGCTTTGTAACGCATTTCCTTGGTCACTTCTTTCTCTGAGATATTATATACCCGTGCTGCGGTAGCGGTATGTATATCCGTACCATCGCGGAAGGCCTTGCACATATTCTCATCACCACTAATGGCAGCTACAATTCTTAATTCGATCTGTGAATAGTCTGCTGACAAGAGAATATGTTTATTGTCTCTGGGGATAAACGCTTTCCGTATTTCCTTGCCGCGGTCAGTTCTTACGGGTATGTTTTGCAGATTGGGATTGTTGCTGGCCAATCTTCCAGTTACGGCCACGGCCTGTCCGTAAGTGGTATGTACCCGTCCTGTTTTTTTATTGATCAGGAGCGGCAATGAATCTACATAGGTTGATTTTAATTTGGTCAGCTCCCGGAAGGCCAGGATGTCATCAACTATCTGGTGGCCTTTTACGGCCAATTTCAGCAATACATCTTCGCCGGTTTGGTATTGGCCGGTTTTTGTTTTTTTGGCGGAGGGGTCCAGCTTTAGCTTATCAAATAATACTTCACCTAATTGTTTGGGTGAAGCCAGGTTGAAACGAACACCAGCTTGTTTATAAACACTTTCTTCTGCCTTTTTTGCATCTTTCTCCAGTTCTTTGGAATATTCGGCGAGGAAATCCACATCGATCTTTATTCCTTCATACTCCATATCCACCAATACCTTCACGAGTGGGTTCTCCACTTCATTGAAAACCTTTTCTACTTCTTTTTCTTTCAGCAGGGGAACGAATATGTTTTTCAGTTGCAGGGTAATATCGGCATCTTCTCCGGCATATTCTTTTATCTTCTCTACTTCCACATTCCGCATATTGCCCTGTGTCTTTCCTTTTTTGCCGATCAGTTCTTCAATATGTACCGGTTCATATCCTAAAAAGCGTTCGCTTAAAATATCCATGCTTCGCTTGCCGTCCGGCTCAATTACATAGTGGGCCAGCATGGTGTCAAAGAGTTCTCCTTTTATTTCCACATCATACCATTTCAGTACCAGCAGGTCGTACTTGGTATTCTGTCCGATCCATGTTTTCTTTTTATCTGCAAACAGCGGCTCAAAATGAGCCAGTATCTCTTTTGTACTTTTTTGATCTGCGGGGCAGGGAACATAAAAGGCTTCACCCGGCTTTACGGAAAAACTTAAGCCGACCAGTTCGGCGTCATTGGCATCAATGCCGGTAGTTTCGGTATCAAAACATATTTCGCTGTGCTTCTTTAATTCAGCCACCAGCTTTTTAATGGCGGCATCACCTTCCACGGCTTCATAGTGGTGTGGTGTGTTGCTGATGTTTTTATCAACTTTAATCCCTTCTGTAAAGTCCGTATCGTCAGAGCCAGGCTTCTGGCTTTGAGGTTCTGGTTTTGTACTTTCTATGATGTTTCCGAAAAGATCGGTCTGTACTCCCTGCGGTATTTCTTTCTCCACCACACTTTTGGAGGAAGTGGCCACCGAGAAATCTTCCCCCAACAGGCGCTTGCCAAGTGTTTTAAATTCCAGTTCAGCAAATACTTCTTTCAGTTTCTCTTTGTTCCACTCTTTGAGCCTGAAATCTTCTTCATGAAACTCCACCGGCACATCGGTGATGATGGTGGCGAGTTTTTTGGACAGCAGGGCCATTTCTCTCCCCTTTCTCACTTTTTCTCCCATCGCCCCTTTTATATTGTCGGCATTGGCCAGTGTATTTTCCAATGATCCATATTCTGCCAGGAATTTAGCAGCAGTTTTTTCTCCCACACCGGGTATGCCGGGTATATTGTCCACTGCATCACCCATCATACCGAGCATATCTATCACCTGTGTTACATCTTTGATATTCCATTTGGCACAAATTTCTTCCGGCCCCATGATCTCCGCATCATTGCCCTGGTAGGCAGGCTTGTAGATCTTTATTTTTTCAGACACTAATTGTCCGTAATCTTTATCCGGGGTAACCATGTACACTTCATAACCGGCCTTTTCACCCAGTTTGCT
>JAEUVL010000809.1 GCA_016786965.1 Chitinophagaceae bacterium | reverse complement strand
GATCCAGTTGGCGCCGCCATTGCAGGAGGTTGCCACCCATGCCTCCACCTGTGTGGAAGAAACATTGCGGTCATCATAAAAGATCACATTGAGTGTACCGGTCTTGGGGTCGCAGGTGATCCATCCGAAATAATGTTTTTTGCCTGCACCCACCGGGCCACTGTTCACCCGTACAGGAGTAGACCAGGTGGTACCACCATTGCTTGATTTGATCATATAAATGTCAATATCAGTTCCTGTATTGATGCCGGGAACACCCACATTGGCCCATACTACATATATAGTTCCGCGGTTGGGACCAAAACTATTATCCACTGCCATGCTGGGAAAAGAATTACTCCGCATGGATTTACCGCAGCCTGTAACCCGATGGCCCCTGATATTATCAATGATCTTTACCGGGGCTGAATAAGTAGCACCGCCATCTGTTGATTTAGAAAAACCAATTGCTTTTTCATCAGTAAGGCCAGGGCCAGGATATACCGTCCATGCCACATATACTTCGCCGGCAGGTCCTGTTTGAATATTCACACCCTGGTCAAGATAACTGCCGAGTGCACCACTCAGGTTGGTATTGGCTGACCAGGTGGCGCCACCATCGGTGGAGCGGTTGATATGCACTTTCTGATTAGCAGCGCCTCCACCATAAAAAAGTGTCCAGGCATTGTACAGGTTGCCCTGGTAAGGACTGGTAATAGAATTGTCCACCATAAAATGGTTTTTATCAGCCAGCAAACCAGCACCGGGATCAGCCGATTGTGTAACAGACCAGGTAGCTCCATTATTGCTGGATTTAGCTACTGATTGTTTATATCCCTGGGTGATATAATTTATGTACCAGTTGTTGTTATTATCGATCACCACAGCTGGATCAGCAAATGAATTCGGCTCCACGCTGTTCACTCCGCTCCACGTAGCACCGGTATTATTTGTGCTGTAAGCCGAAGCCCGGTAGATGCCAGACACCAATGAGTTATTGGAGTTAAGCGCCACCGCAATATTGTTGGGATTTACAAATACAGAATTCTCACTCTGCGAATTGCCGGTAGTGATAGCCACATCCGGGGAATTGACAAAGGAAGCAGCTGATGCCTCTATCTGTGTTGATTTGAATTCGGCCGGTGTAAGCGGGCCGGTAGTGCGAAAGTCAGGCGCCAATCCACGCTTCGCCATGATCTTCCAATAGTTTACGTTGTCGATGGCCGGGTTAAAGGGCAATACATTCAGGTTGGGCCCCTGGCCAATGGCCGTTGCCGTTACCAGTATCAAACCCGTTCCCAGACACAACAGATTTTTTATCCATTTCATAAAAAATGATTTAAGGGATGAGAAAGGGGTTTACTACTTGGCAGCGGCCTGAAGCCGGGTGATCATCACCTGCTGCTCCTGTAACTGTTGCCTGAGTGTGCCGATCATTTGCTGCTGATCTTTTACCGCCTGCACCAATACCGGTATCAGCCCGATGTAGTTAACCGTTCTGAGGGAGAAATAACTCTCATTGCCGGTTTGTGCTGATTCAGGATCTTCCGGCCGGGGGGAAACTGTCCGGTTAGGGTTATTCATCGGGGTGGTTACTTTTCTCACCAGTGCAGGAAGGTCTCTTTCCACTTCAGAGGCCATCACACCATACTGTTTGCCCTCGGGAAAGGCCATGCCATTAATATCCGTGCGGAAATCAAATGACTTGGGACTGAGGCGGGTGATGATACCAAGCGCATCATCTATCGGCGCTAAATTTGTTTTAACGGCATCATCAGACACCACTGTTAATGCTCCGTTCACAAATACATTACCATCAAAATAACCGGCGTAGT
>JAEUVL010000803.1 GCA_016786965.1 Chitinophagaceae bacterium | reverse complement strand
ACCTCAATGGGAGCCAGCTTTAATAAAGAAGCCACATAGTCCATTGTTTCTGTACTCAACCAGCCGCCAAACTCCTGCTGCGCCAAATGCAGCACCGGGATCACAGCACTCTTCTGTTTTCCTTCCGGATAGAAATGAATTCTCCGTTGAACTTCCTGAAATGCTTTTTCTGAAAAACTGATCATAACAAGTCAACATTCAAAAGTAAAAACCATTTAAAGACCGTCCTTTTACTTTTGACTTTTTAATTTTTAATTACTTAAGCGTCTAATTCCCCCGCAATCAGGTTCAAGCTACTCATCGTCATAATCGCATCACTCAGCATCGATCCTTTCGTTAACTCCTCATATGCCTGGTAATAAATAAAACAAGGCCTGCGGAAATGCAATCGATAGGGTGTTCTTCCTCCATCACTGATAAAATAAAAACCCAATTCTCCATTACCGCCCTCCACTGCCTGATACACTTCCCCTGCGGGAATATCTGTTTCACCCATGATGATCTTAAAATGGTAGATAAGTGCTTCCATCTTAGTATACACATCCGCTTTGGCGGGCAGATAGTACTCCGGTACATCTGCATGATATACATCTGCATCTGCTCCTTTAAATTCCTGCACTTTTTGGTAGGCTTGCTCAATAATGCTCAGGCTCTCCCACATTTCTTTTTCCCGCACCAACCAGCGATCATAATTATCGCCGGTAGTTCCAACAGGTATATTAAACTGAAAATCTTCGTAACTGCTGTAAGGCGTGTGCACCCTTACATCATAATCTACACCGGCCGCCCGGAGGTTTGGCCCGGTAAAACCATAGTTGAGGGCCCTCTCGGCACTGATAGCACCGGTACCCATTGTCCGCTCCATAAAGATCCTGTTGCGCTGAAACAGGTTCTCAAATTCCTTCAACACCCTTGGGTACTCTTTCAGGAATTTTTCTATTTTTTCAAACGCTATGTTGTTGAAGTTTCTTTCAAAACCGCCGATACGCCCCATATTGGTCGTTAACCGGGCCCCGCAAACCTCTTCATATATTTCATAGATCAATTCCCGGTATTGCATCACATACAAGAAGCCGGTATATGCACCGGCATCCACACCTACAATGGAATTACAGATCAAATGGTCTGAAATTCTAGCCAGTTCCATGATGATGACACGGAGATAATCAACTCTTTTCGGCGTTTTTACACCCAGCAGTTTTTCGCAGGTCAGGTGCCAGCCCATATTGTTGATGGGTGATGAACAATAGTTCAACCTGTCTGTAAGGGTAGTGATTTGCGCCAGCGGTCTTCTCTCAGCCAGTTTTTCGAAAGCCCGGTGTATATAACCGATGGTTTGTTCTGTGGAAACAATTCTTTCCCCATCCAGTTCCAGGATGTTCTGCATCACACCATGCGTAGCCGGGTGGGTGGGCCCCAGGTTCAGCGTGGTGGTCGTTTTCTCAATCGATCCTTCCGGTAATTTGATATGTTGTTCTGACATTGTCAATTTGAAAATTTGTGGATTTGTCGATTTGAAAATTAAATAACAGCTCTCATTTCCAAATTATCAAATTGCCACATTAACTAATTGGTTCTTCATCCTCTTCCAAACATCTCATCATCCTTATCGATCCTTGTCTGGTCTTCCAAAGGAAACTCTTTTCGCATCGGGAAATAGTCCATCTCGTCCACATTCAGTATTCGCTTCAGATTGGGATGCCCGACAAAATTCACCCCAAAAAAATCATATGTTTCTCTTTCCATCCAGTTGGCCGCCGAAAACAACCCGGTAGCCGTATATATATCGGGTGTATTAATATCAGTAAACACTTTGAAACGGATACGAACATTGTCCACCATATTGTGCAGGTGGTAGACCACCGCCAGTTCACGGCCGGAATTGCCAGGATAATGCACCCCGGCAAGGTCTGTCATAAAGCGGAATTTTAATTCCTCATCATCATACAGAAAATTAAGCACCTTCAGGTTCAGTTCTTTTGGTGCTTCAAAAGTCAGCATTCCATAAGGTTCTTCAAACCCGGAAAGCTGCTCTCCAAATTTTTCAGTTAGTCGTTGCTTAATTATTTCGTTAGTCAAACCCATCAGCCATTGCAAATTTTCAGACTCTGCTTAAGCCCCTCCAGCGGAGGGGTTAGGGGAGGCCATTTATTGTATTCCGTAACTTTCTAATAATAATTTATACTGCTCACCATTCCTTCTTCTTAAACTTTCCTTTCCTACCAGGTCCTGCACCCTCATCACCCCATCAATTATTGCTTCTGGTCTTGGGGGACAACCCGGCACATAAACATCCACCGGTATTACCTGGTCTATCCCCTGTAATACACTGTAAGTATCAAAAATTCCGCCGCTGCTGGCGCAGGCTCCCACAGCCATTACCCAGCGGGGTTCGGCCATTTGCAGGTACACCTGTTTTACCACAGGGCCCATTTTTTTGGCAATAGTACCCATTACCATCAACAAATCACATTGGCGGGGAGAAAAACCAACTCGTTCTGAACCAAACCGGGCCAGGTCATAGTGGGAGCCCATCGTCGCCATAAATTCAATTCCACAGCAAGAAGTGGCAAATGGCAGGGGCCAAATAGAGTTTTTCCTGGCCAACCCAATCACCTTATTAAGGGACGTAGCAAAAAAACCTTCCCCCTGGTGACCATCAGGCATCTCTGCGATGCTGATATCGTTCTCCAGTGGTTTTTGAATCAGATTATATGATACAGGACGAGCCATTGTAATTAAAAATTTATAATTAAGAATTAATAATACCCTTACTTGGTAACAACCGAGTCTACTCAGAGTTGTAATATTATTAATTATTAATTTTTAATCATTCATTTCCTAATCTTCCCACTTCAAAGCGCCTTTTTTAATAATATATATGAACCCGCACAAGAAGAACCCTACAAACATTAACACTGCCCAGAAACCATCCCAACCAAGCCCCTTGAAGTTGACCGCATAGGGATAAAAGAAAATAACCTCCACATCAAACAATACAAACAAGATAGCCGTAAGGAAGTACTTGATTGCCATTGGCTGACGGGCATCTCCATGGCTTTCAATACCACTGGCAAAGTTCTGCAACTTGTCCGAAGTCTTTCGTTTAGGGCCCAGTAAATGGGTAACAAACATGAGAAAAGCTACCAGGCCGACTGCAAAAAAAATCTGTATTGCCACAGGCAGGTAGGATTCCGCATTGGCATTAGTAAGATTGGTCTGAAGTAAATGGATCATAGGTTTTTACTCTGTGGGCAAAAATAAGGTG
>JAEUVL010000790.1 GCA_016786965.1 Chitinophagaceae bacterium | reverse complement strand
TTAATGATAAAAACGACACCTGAGTTATTCACTGCGATCTCATTCTTTGGTGCTTTGGCAGATTCGTACGGAAAGGTGTAATCTTTTTTCCACTGCAGTTTGAACTGGTCATCAAAAACAGATACGGTACATCTTTCCATTCCTTCCTTATCATAAGGCTGCTCGCTGATGACAGCTATCCTGGTACCATCAGGGCTCAAGTTCACTCCGAAGTTGCCGGAATTAAAAGCCGATTCAGCATTGATGGTGGTCAGTTGTACTTTCTTTTGCCTTTTGCCTGTTACATCAAATGGATAAGCATAGATATAGCTCATCTTGGCGCCAGAGGCTTTGCTGTATTCAGATTTGATCATGACCAGTTTATCTTTCAGTGCAAATACACCCTGGTAAATATTTGCATCCCCCATTTCTAATACCTTATCGATCATATTGGAGCCGATCGGTTTGCGGTTGGCATCGTAGGCATCCAGTTGCAGATCGTACATGACAGGGGCCATCATGCGATAGCGTTTTTGCAGCACATAAAAATTATCTCCTACTTTATAGGTGGAGAACTCAGCCTCGGGCACATTCTGTATGTTGCGTGGTTCAATGAACTCAACCGTTTGTGCAGCACTGCTCAGTGCAATGACTGCACCAATATAAAAAGTTGCTATTCTTTTCAGCATCATTTATTGTATTTACTTTTAAACATATAAACTTATCAACCTTTCGCCGTCTCTCTACTTCTTCTTCGCCGCATACCAGGCATTATACTCATCAAAAATGGCCAGCAGGTTCAGCATGCCATATCCTTTCTCTTTTCCGGATACTTTGGCTGCCAATGCAGGATAGTCTGACACATACTCAGCTACCTTTTTAGCAAAGCCTAATGCGAAATACCCCATCTGCAGTGGCTTATTATTGTTGGGGTCATGTGGTTTATGAAAGACAGGTTCCGGGGTAGCACTCCCATCTTCTGAATAAAAAACATACTCGGTAATGCCGCCGTCTTTTGTCACCAGGTTGAACCGGAGAGCTTTGTTGTTCAGGCCACCACTGAAATTGATAGAACGGTACAGTTTATCGCCTACTTTATAGCTTTTAAGATCGTCGGGCTTAAATTCGGAAGTTGGTTTCCTGTCCATTTCGTTGGTATAGAAAGAACATTTTTTCTGGTTACCCGCCTGTGTGCCATGCTGGAAGTAGCCATACACGGTATCATTAGCATTAGTTACATAAAAACCGGGATATATCTTTCCTATGACATATACCTTACCAGACCAATCGGGCCCTTCATTTGGCTGTGCATTTACTGCTGAAAGGCAAAGGGCCATTGCCACGATCAAAAAACTTCTTTTCATGCTTCAATTTTAGGGGATAATGATAAGTCATTTCTGTTAACCGGCCTAATGATGCGGCATTTTATTAATAGTTGCAGCACCGCATTGGATATGTGCAGATTTTTTGGCCCTGAATTAATAAAAGCCGGAATGTTTCCTGTAAATTGACTTCCTATTCAACTACTTATGGGAGACATCCAGATCAAGAAAAACAGTAAAAAATACGATGCCGTGATCGTTGGCTCTGGAGCTGGCGGCGGTATGGCCGCTTATATGCTTGCCAAGGCCGGTCTAAAAGTTTGCATCATCGAAGCGGGTTATATGTACGACCCCCAAAAAAACATTACACAGTTAAAAAATCCCTGGGAATCGCCGCGGAGGGGCGCCAGTACCAAGATAAGGCCCTTTGGAGATTTTGATGCCTGCTATGGCGGCTGGTCGGTGGAAGGCGAACCCTTTACCAAAGAAACAGGTACCGACTGGATGTGGTGGCGGGCCCGTATGCTGGGCGGACGTACCAATCACTGGGGGCGCATCTCCCTCCGGTTTGGCCCCAAGGATTTTAAGCGAAGAAGTATTGATGGCCTCGGAGAGGACTGGCCTATCGGTTATGAAGACATCAAACCCTACTATGACCGGGTGGATAAACTGATCGGTATTTTCGGTACCAATGAAGGACTGGAAAATGATCCCGATGGTATTTTCTTAAAACCACCAAAGCCCCGGCTGCATGAGTTATTTATAAAGAACGCTGCCACGCAGGCAGGTGTAAAAGTGATCCCTTCCCGGCTGTCTATTTTGACAGAACCTATTCAGAACGATGCCGACAGGGGCGCCTGTTTCTTCTGCGGACAGTGCAACCGCAACTGCAGCATGGCCAAGGCCGATTTCTCCTCTCCCAACGTACTGATCTACCCGGCCATGAAGACCGGTAATGTGGATGTGGTGGCCAATGCTATGGCAAGAGAAGTGCTGACGAATACCGAAGGCCTGGCAACAGGTGTTTCGTATATCAGCAAGGATGATATGATGGAATACCAGGTGGAAGGCCGGGTGGTGATACTGGCCGCCAGTGCCTGCGAAAGCGCCAGGCTGATGCTGAACTCAAAATCACAACGCCATCCAAACGGATTGTCCAACAGCAGCGATGTGGTGGGAAAATACCTGCATGATTCCACCGGTGCGGCCATGGGTGGTATACTACCACAGTTGTTTGACCGCAAGAGATATAATGAAGATGGTGTGGGAGGCTTGCATATTTATTCTCCCTGGTGGCTGGACAATAAAAAACTGGATTTCCCCAGAGGTTATCATATAGAATATTGGGGTGGTATGAGCCAACCCTCCTATGGCTTTAGCTGGGGTATAGAAAACCTGAATGGTAAATATGCGGTGCATGGTAAGCAAAAAGAAGGGGGCGGTTATGGCGCTTCGCTGAAAGAGGATTACCGTTTCTTTTATGGATGCGGAGTGGGTATGGCAGGCCGCGGAGAAGCGATACCGATAGAAAGTAACTATTGTGCTATCGATCCGAATATGGTGGACAAGTATGGTATACCGGTATTAAAATTCAATGTAAAATGGACCGACCATGAGATAAACCAGGCTAAACACATGAAGGAGACTTTTAAAGAAGTGATGTACAAAATGGGCGCCGTCATTACCTGGGGTGGAGATGATAATGAAAAGAATCAATGGGGCTTAGCCAAGCCGGGTGAGATCATTCATGAGGCCGGAACTGTACGGATGGGTAATGATCCAAAAAGATCGGCCCTGAACAAATGGAGCCAGGCACACGATTGTAAGAACCTGTTTTGTGTGGATGGAGGACAGTTTGTAAGCCAGGCTGATAAAAACATCACCTGGACGATACTGGCCTTAAGCATGCGGGCATCAGAGTATATTGTAGAAGAGATGAAGAAGCAAAACCTTTAAAAGATGATAACTGATAGTTGAAAGATGACAGTTATCAGATATCAACTATCATCTAAACTAATTATATGGACAGAAGAAAATCATTAAAACTAATCGTAACCGGCGCAGTAGCTGCACCGATTGCCATTGCCGGTTGTAAAACCGATGATAAGAAAACTACTGCCGCTAATGCTGCTGAACCAGTATTCACCCTCGACCGCAACCCGGACGAGCTGCTGTACGAAAAGAAGTTGCTGGCGGAAGAGAAATTCTTTACCGACCATGAATTTGCAACCATCACCCTGCTGGCAGACATCATCATCCCCAAAGATGAGATAAGCGGCAGCGCCAGCGATGCCAAAGTACCGGAGTTCATTGAGTTTATCGTGCATGATATGCCTTCCCACCAAATTCCATTGAAAGGCGGATTGCGGTGGCTGGACATGCAATGCCTGAAAAAATATGAGAAGACCTTCAAAGAATGTACGGCAGCGCAACAGATTGAAATGGTGGACCAGATAGCCTATCCTAAAAAGGCCAAACCCGAGATGACCCAGGGCGTTAAATTCTTCAGCCTGATGCGGGACCTCACCGCTACCGGCTTCTATACGTCAGAGATCGGGGTGAAAGATATTGGCTACCAGGGCAACAAACCCACCCAGTGGAACGGTGTGCCGGCAGAAGTGCTGGCGCAATATAAACTGGCCTACACCGAGAAAGAGCTAAAAGAGTGTGTGAGCTTTGACAGTAAGCCATCAGCATAATACAGGAAAGTATTTAGTAACTTCCTCCTGGTATAAAAAGTAAACTTTATTGACATGAAAAGAATAATCAATTTAAGTCTTGTCCTTATATTCTTATGCTCAGGGGCTTTTGCACAATCGTATGTAACGCTACACGAAGACTGTAATTATAGCGGCAAAAGCTACACCCTGCTCGCTGGTACTTATAACGGCTATCAAATGAAGATCGGCAACGACCGGCTTTCCAGCATCCAGATACCGTATGGTTTTAAAGTGACCATTTATGAGGATGACAACTACCGTGGCAAATCACAAACCTTTACCTCCAATGTGGCCTGCCTGGATGCCGCCTGGAATGATATGGCCTCCTCTATTGTGGTGGAAAGCACTTACAACCCCGGTGGCGGCGGTTATGGACAGAGCGATTATGTGACCTTTTACAATGATACTTATAACAAAGGGTACTCACAAAGCCTGCGACCGGGTATTTATTCCGGTTCACAACTGGGGGCATTAAAATATAATATCTCTTCCTTCAAGATCAATGGAAACCTGCGGGTGAAATTGTATATCAATAATGAAAACAACTCAGGTTATTCTGCCGTGTATGATGCCAGCCAGAGTTATTTACCTGATGGGCAGAATGACAAAGTAGGATCAGTAACGATTGAATATTATTCCGGAGGCGGTGGTATTGGTGGTGGCAATCCCGGTGGTGGGTCCGGCACCAACAGTTATGCTTCTTTTTATACAGAATGCAGTTATGAAGGCAATGCCATCCGGCTGATGCCTGGTTATTATGACGGCAACAAACTGGGTTTATTCAAATACAATATATCATCCGTACAGATACCTTCTAACCTGCGGGTAAAAGTGTTTATCAATAATGATAACCTGTACGGCCAATCCACAACAGTAACAGAAAGCATCAGTTGTATGGATTATAATATGAAGAACAAGATCGGCTCCATCGTGGTAGAAGAAAGGCGGGGCAACTGGGGTGGCGGAGGCGGTGGCAATAATCCTCCTGCCGAAAATGTGATCATTTATTCTGATGGATATTATAAAGGGCAATCAGCTTACCTGCTGCCCGGCACCTACAGTACAATGGCGCAGGCATCCGGCTTCCCGGATAATGCATTAAGTTCTTTGCAGGTACCACCCGGCTACCGGGTAGTATTGTATGAGTTTGAAAACTTTGGCGGTAAGAGCTATACCGTGAACGAGTCGAAAAGCGGGTTTACCATTTCCGGGTGGAATGACAGGACCTCTTCTATAAAAGTGTTCCGGGATTAAGCATAAATAATAAGGCCCGTTTGTAAGACAGTAATACCATGAAGATAAAAAATCTCATTCTTGGAATCGCAGTGTATCTCTTTTCCGGAGTGGTTTACTCCCAGGAGTATCCATCCCGTTTTTCAGTGCTGTTGCAAAACAATGACACCACCAGGCAACTGGCATTATTGACTGAGTGGTCTTCTGACAATCCCAAAGACCCGGAATTATTTATTGCCTGGTTCAACTACTATGCCCGCAAAAGCCGGAAAGAAGTCATTGCACTTGAAAAAGACAGTAAGAACAAGGAAAGCTTTATCCTCACGGATTCTGCTGGCAAAACGGCTGGCTTCCTGAATCCTTCTCTTATGTACGACCCGGTCCTTTTGCAAAAAGGGTTTGATCATATTGACCAGGGCATTGCTTTGTATCCCACCCGGCTGGATATGCGGTTTGGCAAAGTATATATGTATGGCGAGGCTGAAGATTTCCGGTCTTTTACCACAGAAATTGTAAAGATCATTGAGTATGCCCAAACGATCAACTATAAATGGCTGTGGAAAGAAGGCAAACCCCTGGAAGATGCAAAGGAATTTTTCTTATCCTCCCTGCAAAATTATATCGGCACCCTGTACAATACAGAAGATGATAACCTGCTGCCGTTGATGCGTGAGATCGCAGAAACAGTATTGAAATATCATCCTGACCATGTAGAAAGCCTGGCCAATACAGCACTCACCTATTTGATCAATGGCGACTATGATAAGGCTTTACCATTCCTGTTAAAAGCCGAGAAAATAAATCCCAAAGACATTATAGTACTCAACAATATTGCAGAGATATATAAACGCAAAGGAGATAAAGCAAACAGAAAGATCTATCTCGAAAAAATAATATTACATGGCAACGAGGAAGACGCCGAAGATGCCCGGCTGAAACTGAAAGAGCTTTGACCAACAAAACAGCCGCAAATACTGCGGCTGTTTTATTTAGCTGAAGATTAGAAGTTAGGACTTTACATTCGACTGCGCATTTGAAAAGGTTCAGGTAAGGACCGCAGCAGGTATAAATTACAAAAGTTGAACAGCCATATTATCATTCCAACTTTAACTGTCTTACAAAAGTTCCATCCTGTTCAATTTTGATCCCTTTTGCGCAAACGTTTTTACTCCCGTTTGTGAAGGGTTGTTTTACTAGGGGTCAGCACATTTCTATAAACAAACCCAGATTGCTTACCCGGTAAATTAGATCGGCTACATTGAAAACAAGGAAGGAGAAAACTCCTGACTGCACGGAGAAATCTCCCGACTGCACGGAGAAAACTCCTGACTGCACGGAGAAAACTCCTGACTGCACGCATAAAACTCCCGGCTGCACGGAGAAAACTCCTGACTGCACGCATAAAACTCCCGGCTGCACGGAGAAAACTCCCGGCTGCACGCATAAAACTCCCGGCTGCACGGAGAAAACTCCCGGCTGCACGGAGAAAACTCCTGACTGCACGAAGAAAACTCCCGACTGCACGAGGAAATCTCCCGGCTGCACGGGGAAAACTGCCCATTGCCTATTGCCTATTGTTTATTGCTTATTGGAAATTGGAAATTTCCCCCTCGCCGTATCAAAACAGCGCCGTCAATCCGGCCCGGCCCAGGTGTACGGTGCGGGCGGTGCCGGCCTTGCGGCCATCGTACTGGAAGTTGAGTTCGAGGTTATTCACTAATCGTTTGCTCAGCCCGAGCGACCAGAGGAAATTCTTGCCGGGTAATAATCCATCGAGCATGATATAGCTGACCGTGGTATTGGCCACCGCATTGTAGCTGATATTGTTGAAGGTAAACTTGCCGGTAACAGAACTGTTTTGCAGGATATTATACTTGGACTCCACAAAGATGGAATTGGAAGTGGATTTTTCCGGGCCATAGAGCGGCAGGTTCTTCTTTGTTTCAAATTTATAACTGGTGACCAGGCGAAAAGCAGTTCCCCGGATAAAAACAAAGAAGGGTTCCAGGTTATAGACGGACAGTTCGTAGTTCCTGTTGGCAAACTGCGGCGTGTATAAACCATTCACTCCTTTCTTACCATTGAGGGTAAGGGAGATGGCCCGGCTGATGTTCCAGCGCCATTTCATCGTCCATTCATTGGCCTTGCTGCTTTCAAAGCCATAGGTAAGTAATGATTTACCATTGCGCCGGAAATTGCTGAAGTCCACTCCCCATTTGCTGCTGAAACGGTTGAACGAAAC
>JAEUVL010000779.1 GCA_016786965.1 Chitinophagaceae bacterium | reverse complement strand
TTTTGCATTCAGCAGCACTTCATAATTTTTTTTCGCATTGGCGCTGCTTCGACTGAATTCAAACACAAGCGGTGTTTCGTAAAACCAGGCTTCAGTATTTTTGCCGTCGGTGGTATAATACACATTAGCTACTGACAAGAGGCGGGATGTACCATCAGCGGAGGGTGAAGCAGGTGTGGGTGTGGCATTATCCGGGGTGGATTTATTTTTTTGACAGGAAGAGAAACTCAAAACGGTGAGTAGGAGTAATGTGGTAATAATCCGTATTGGCGGTGTCCGGTTTGGATAAGTTAATTTCATACTGGTTGTGTTTTGATTGTGTAAGGTTTAAATAGTTATCTCTTTTATGCACTTAAATCCGGTTATCACCGGGTATGTTTATGGCAGGTTATTCAAAAGAGGGTAAGACTATACGAAAATAGCAATTGAGGAAGGGGAAAGCAATACCACAATTAGGGGATATTTGTGTGTTCTTGTTATACTGCCGCGACGCGAAAACAAGATTTCAGGTAAATTGAGCACCATCATGTAGGGCTATTCTTTTCTGCCGAATATTGTATATATACCACTGCCGGGATACTCTGCATCCAGCAGTTTTAATAACCGGGCGCCTTTTATGCAGGAGAAGAAGGCGTGATAGGTTTTCGGTTTTCCTTCAATGTCGGAGAATTTAACCTGCCAGTTGTTCAGCACTGTAAATTTTCCGGCAGATTTTACCTGGGCATATTTCATATTCCCCACCATACCATTTACGGCCAGTATATCCCATTTATAGGTATTGCCAGTACCAAATTGAAATGTTTGATTGGATTGGTTAATATTCATACCAGCATAATTACCCGTATAGGCATTGTACAATTGCTGTACACCGGAAAAATCGCTTGTCCAGGTACCCGTAAAATCTGTCGCAGCAACTGCAAATTTGTTATAGTTAACCATTTTTAACAACGGGTCCATCAGGGAAGATTCACTATCCCATCGGATTGTTTCCGGGTCAAATTTATACTGCTGAATAAAACTGTTCTTATCAGTGGTAATGAATTCAAGCCATCCGCTGTCGCCCTGCCGGAAGAAAACAATATATACTTCTTTACCTGTTTTATTATCAGTCGCATAGCCAGATGCCAGGTAGGGCCTGTTGTAGGTAGTGATATATGTTGTCTTGTAGTTTCGCAGTTTGCTGTACCGTGGCGCTACTAAAATATTCCAGGCGGCATTGGTGAGGGGTTCCGGATCGGCAGGAAAGATGGTGCCCTCTTTCGGGTAATGTAACAGTACTTTGATGCTTCCTTTTGTTACCTCCACCCAATCTTCCTGTACGGTGCTTGTCCATCCGTCATCAAAGTTGGTGATATTGAAAGCATAACCGTCTTTTTTGGCTGCGGTAGTTACAACGGGAGGTTTTACAGGATTGCTTGCGGGTTTATTAGCCAATGGCTTTTGTGGTTTAAAACTGACCGAT
>JAEUVL010000758.1 GCA_016786965.1 Chitinophagaceae bacterium | reverse complement strand
AGTCGAATCCACTAAAGAAAAAGACTTCTCTACGGTCTTGGCCGATGGGACCTCAAGATTGTTCATGAAATCAAAATCCTTATTCTTATACTTTAACCATAACCAAAAGGTGATCGTAAACTCTTTTTGCTTGAAGTCAATATCATGGATACTGGTAATATAAATACCTACGCTGACAGTGTCGGGTTTTGTATCCTGAGCACGGGAACTGAAGCCCCAAAAAAACAGCCCCACCAGCATGACTGATATGTAGAGCAGGGGGTTTCTTTTCATACTCTTTTCTTTTCAGGAAAGATAATTAACCGGAAAGTAATAAACAAAGTTATCTTACCTGGCAAAAAAACACTTGAAAGAAACACCTCCTTTACTTATAAAACTGCTGGGATAGCATATTAGAAACTATCTTAAAATCACTGCCATTCTTTACCAGGTGATAGCAATTATTGATAGCCCTGATATTCGGGTTGGACAAATGCTTTTCATTATAGGGCACCATGATATCTGTTTCGGCCACTATTTTACCAGTTTCATCCACTGTCCTGGTAAATAACCGGTAATGAAAATGCCACGGATTCATTTCGCCTTCTGAATCCGATGATTTGAAAGTATCATTAAATCCTTCAAAGATGAGTTCATTGGTATGATTGGCATGCTCCTGCAGCATGGGGGTTATTTCAATATACTTATCCAGTTCAGGGTCATCGTGCACGATACCGCTGTCCCAAACTGTTTCCCCGTTTAAAAAAATAACCAACCTGTTATCAACATGCTTTACATTTATCCAGTACTCTTTTTTCATGACAGTTAATTATGAGTAAGTAAATTAAATTATGAGAGCAAAATTTACACCTGGACGGAGATAATAGCATGACCAATGTTATATAGCGGGCTGATACTTGTTAAGCAAATATCCCAGCCGGACAATATAGCAGTATGCAGGCAGGTACCAGGAAATGGGGAATATCAGCCGATCATTTGCTGTAGTTACCTGATCTCGAAAAGCACCAGGTCAATTTTACCAGCCCCAACAGGTCTAAAGCTGAAATAAGTACCGGGGCGGATGAAAACAAACTGTCCTTGTGTTAACTGTTTTTTTTCATCAGAAGGCACATCATGAAAAAGAACACCTTCCCCAGTAACCAGTTGAGCTAATAATGGGCCCCTGTCCTGGATGATCTCACCGGTAAGATCAGCACTGCCAAGCCTGTAGGCTATTGCCTTTTCATTTTCAAACAGTATATCAAAAGGAAGCGGGGCAATGCTGCGGCCGGGGGCATAAGAAGAAAGTATTTCAAGATCAGTGACATGAAAAGGGATTGTATCTCCGTTAGCCACCCTGTGCACTAATGTATCTGGTGAAAAAGAGCGAAACCAGGATTTACCGGCTTCTGCCTGTTCCGTTGTCCAGGTGCCTCCTTTGATCTGTGAACTCACCTTTCCACTGGTGAGATAAAGAAAAAGGGATGGGGTAGAGTGAATATGGAACTGTGTGGTATCCCTGGGTTGCAGCCATACATCCAGCAGGCGCAAAAACTGGTTCTCCGCCACCGGCCGGTGCAGTGGTTCTTTGCTAACCTGCACCTGCGCCATGACGGTGGAGCAAACTGCTATTGCAATACAAGTATTAATGAAATATTTTGCCTGGATCATACAGCTAAGCTACATTTTTACGATTAAATGAATGGTCGGGGCCACAGATTTTACCCTTGATGAAACCTCCAGATTAAGTCTGCGCATTAAACCACCAACAAGTTACTGATAATAAGAAGAAACACTTATTTCATTATCTCTTTTCAGATTATGGGAACAATATCGGAACTTCCTGATTCAAGCCTCATTCTTTAACCTTAAACCTTTTCAATTATGGCAACCATGGACCAACAAAAGTTTGATCATATCAGACAAATTCTTGAAAATGATGCGACTCTCAAAGGAGAGATCAGCAAGTTATTAAACTTTCTTCCTTACAGTGAGTACCAGCTTATCCAATTCATGTCTACCCCGCCGAATAATGTATGGCAGGGAGCCGTACCACCTCCGCCGGCAGGATTTACTTCTCAGACAGGCGCCATTGAGCTAGGCCTGTTTTTGTACTGGTTTAAAAACCCAACCGAACTGAATCTGAGCAATTTTAGCTTCAAGGAACAATTGATCATTTTGGCAATAGTGGCAGCACTCGATTATATTCTTGCAGACAGCCTTATGACAACAGAAAACTATAATTTTTTCAAACAACAAAATGGTGAACTGATCTATACAGATGGCACTGTACTGAGCATGGAGCCTTTTGCCAATTTTGATCAAAACTGGTTCATCGCCTTCCTGAACCTTGCTGAAACGGCCATCCATTCTCTTTGGTATAATAATGGAGTCTATCCAACTACCCCACCCCCTGCTCCTATTCAATTATCGGGTGCCACTGCCGGCACAGTGAATATTGCCATTATCGGCGATTGGGGTTCGGGTGATGCCACTGCACAAAGCCTGATGAAACAGGTCGTTTCGCTGAACCCAGACTATATCGCACATGTGGGCGATGTGTATTATGCCGGCTCACCACAACCAACAAATCCAAACAGCAGCAGCTATTTTTATCCAAACGAGGAACTGCAAAACCTTAATGATCTTTGGCCTGCGGCGTATAATGGCAAATCTTTTACGCTCAACTCTAATCATGAAATGTACAGCGGTGGCAATGGTTTGTTTTATGATGCCCTGGGTGTTTTAAATAATCCTGCCGGATCAGGTACGCCGTTCAGCGCACAGCAGGGGTCCAGTTGTTTTGCCCTGCAATTTGGCGGATGGACCATACTTGGACTTGATTCTGCTTTCATGTCCTCCATCACCTCCGCTTTAATGACGGGAAGCATCGGCGGTGCCACCGGCACACAGGGCCAGTGGATTCAAAGCCTGAACCTGAACCCCGCCACTACCATTGTATTGACCCATCAC
>JAEUVL010000751.1 GCA_016786965.1 Chitinophagaceae bacterium | reverse complement strand
CTGATGGGTGCTCCCGGTAATGCTCAAACATTCTTTACTGATGGTATCACTGCTTCTATGACTGAAGCCGGTGTGGCTCCTGCAGCCATTACTACTTATCTTACAGCTAACGGCACCCTTACCGGTACCAACGCACAGAAGCTGCAGCAGATCATTGAAGAAAAGTATGTAGCCCTGTTTGGCGTAAGTGTAGAACCATGGAACGACTGGAGAAGAACAGGATATCCTGCTTTAACTCCTCCTACGAACTCTATCACAGGTTCTATTCCAAGAACATTATTCTATCCTCAGTCTGAGATCGATCTTAATCCTAATTGCCCCGGACAGAAAGGCGCTAATTTACAGAGCACTGTATTTTGGGATAATTAATATTTGATATCAATAGATAAAAAGAAAGCCCCCGAATGTTCGGGGGCTTTCTTTTTATCTATACTTGACTTTATTGACGAGTCTGTAAATATTCTGCTAAGCGAAGTCTGTATTTTTTCTGCTATTTCAACACCTCCGCTAATTTCCTTTCTAATGCTTCGGCCCTCAATCCTTCACCAATGACCTTTCCGGCCGGGTCAACTAATATATTATACGGTATCCCTCTTTCACCAAATCCATAAACTTCTACTACAGATGTTTGCCAGCCTTTCAACTCACTTACCTGTGTCCATGTCAGGTTATCCTGCATCACCGCATTCATCCATTTATCTTTTTGCCCGGGATTATCTAAGGAGACACCGAGAATAGTAAAATTCTTATCCTTGAATTTGTTATATGCCTTTACCACATTTGGATTCTCCTGACGACAGGGTCGGCACCAACTGGCCCAAAAGTCTACCAATACATATTTTCCTTTAAATGAACTCAGTTTCACTTCTTTTCCGTTGGGGTCGGGCATAGAAAAATCAGGTGCCATTTTCCCCACCCACTGCTGACTCATGGCCTCTTGCTGATCCTGCTGATCCTTCTGCATTTGTAATTGTTCTTTTATGGATGCCAGCCCTTTATGGTTAGGGTGTTTTGATGCTGTTTCATTGATAATAGCATACACTTCTTCATTTTCCAGGGGAGGTAAATTATAACCGGATTTATTGGCCGTACCCTGGTAATTGCCCAAAATAAACATGGTCAGCGCCGGATTGGTGCTTTTCTTGATACCCTCAGTAGCGAGGTTCTTTGCTGCCTCTGCGGCTGTCATTACATTCATTTCCAACTGACGAAAGGCGCTGTCCGGCGCATTAGCCTTCGTCAGGCTGTCTGCCTGCCGGGCATTATAGAAAATATCCATCAGTTTCGTATTGAAGCCTACCATAAAGTCTTTCATCTGCTGGCTTGCAACAGAATTCTTTACCTCGTAGCTTTCGGCATATTGGCTGTTCTCCTTGCTAAATTTAATGTCCAGTTTAATGGAAGCCACATCATTGATAACGGCTGCTACAGGCACCTGATTTTGGTCCAGGCGGAGATTAAATACACTGGCTTCTGCAGATGGGGAAGACAGTTTATAACTACCACTTTTGTCCAATACAAAGGAATCCACCACCCTCGGCTGCATGGTTGCCATCGGCAACTCTTCCAGATAGATGACTTTTGCTGTATTATTGGTGATCGTTCCTTCCACCTTAAATTTCTTTCCGGCTGATGACTTACTGTTGCAGGAAGCTAAAACTGCCAGTACGATGACAGCGAAGAGTAGTTTTTTCATTACGTATATTTCTTGATTAAGATTTTAATTTTTCCAGTAATAACTCATTGGTCAGTTTCGGATCAGCTTTTCCTTTCGATTGCTTCATCACTTCCCCTACAAAGAGCGAGAGCAACCCTTTCTTTCCCTTTTTATATTCTGTCACCTTATCTGCAAATTTCTCCAAAACTCTGTCTACGATTGGTCCAATGGCTGACACATCCGACTGTTGCAGGAGATTATTATCGATAGCGATTTGTTCGGCTGTTTTACCCGATTCAAGCAACAAGGCTGGAAATACCTTACCCGAAGCAACAGAGAAACTAAGTTTGCCAGCATCTATCAGCCCAATCAGTGAGGCTATTTGTTCCGGTTGCAAGGGCATATCAGTAATCGCTTTCTCATTTTCATTCAGCCATGATTTTACAGGGCCAAGCATCCAATTGGCCGCTGCTTTGTAGTTGGTTGTGTGCAATGTGACGTGTTCAAAATAATCAGCGAATGCTTTTTCCTCCGTTAACACCGTGGCATCATATACAGAAAGCTGAAATGTGGTGGTATATTTCTCAATCCTCTCTTCCGGCAATGAAGGAATGGACCTTTTGATCCGTTCAATGAATTCATCCTGCAAATGAAAAGGCGTAAGATCAGGCTCGGCAAAGTATCGGTAATCATCTGCATCTTCTTTATCACGGGTGGCAAAAGTGGTTCCTGTATTGGCATCGAAACTTCTGGTTTGCTGAATGATGGTGCCCCCGGTTTCAAGTATATCTATCAATCGGGCTGCTTCTGTTTCAATGGCCCTTTTCACATTCCGGATAGAATTCAGGTTCTTTACTTCTACTTTAGTACCCAGTAGTGTATCTCCTTTTTTTCGTACAGAGATATTGGCATCGCAACGCAGGCTGCCCTCTTCCATGTTACCATCGCATATCTCTAAATAACGGACCAGTTTTCGTATCTCTGAAATATAAGCAAAGGCTTCGTCCCCGCTGCGGAGGTCTGGTTCCGTTACTATTTCTATTAAAGGAGTGCCCGCCCTGTTGTAGTCAATACATGTATTCGCCTCATCCACATCATGCAGGCTTTTACCGGCATCCTCTTCCATGTGTATCCTGTTCAGTTGAACATTCTTTTCTCCATGCTGAGTTTTAATTTTTACATAACCGCCTTTGCAAACTGGAGTGGTATGCTGAGAAACCTGGTATCCTTTCGGCAGATCAGGATAGAAGTAGTTTTTTCGTGCAAAATAATTGTACTGTTCTATCTCACAATGACAGGCTATACCCATTTTGATGGCAAACTCAATGGCCTTTTTGTTCATTTTCGGCAAAGTGCCCGGATGGCCAAGAGTGATGGGACTGACATTCGTATTAGGTTCAGCACCAAAAGCAATACTGTCGCCGCAGAAAAGTTTACTCGACGTCTGTAACTGTGCATGCACTTCAAGCCCTATTACTACTTCGTATTGATCATTGTTTGCCATTATTTCAACTTGCCTTTGTACTTGTTTGGCAAAGGGAGAGCAAAAATAGCCCATTTACGGGAGTAGAAGATGGTAAAAGTGAGAGGAGACCTGGAACTATTTAAAGAAAAAGAAATATCGGCAGGGGTGTTATATCTGCCATCTAAGCCGGGATAAAAAGGTAAAGCCCTGTTCCGCATCCGCAGAACAAGGCTTTAATTTACCACACACCAAAACTAGAAATAGTTACAGGTCGGCTGTCTTTATCTTACGGGGCATTTTCACTTCTATGTTCTGTGATTTGCCATTGCGGGTAAGTTGAAACCGTACTGTTGGGTTGTCTTTTTTCTCTCTCAGGAGTTTAGATATTTCATCTACTCCTTTAATTTCTTTATCATCGAGGTGAGTAATGATGTCATCTTCCTTGACTCCAGCTTTGGCAGCAGTGCTTTCCTCATCCACTTCCACTACTTTCACCCCTTTGCCATCATCAGTATCCTGTACGGACAATCCCAATTTCGGAGATCCGCCAGACCAACTCCAGTTTTGGCCACCACCGAATGGCGCCATTCCCCTGAATTCTTCCAGCTTAGGCATGATGGTCTTGAAATCCATATCGCCCATATCAATTTTGAAATCCCCGCCGGGTGCATTTTGCCTAAAAAATGTGGCCCCTTTCCATTTGGTCAACTCAGCAGTTGCCTTCATTTCCTTCTTATCACGCAGATAGGTCACGGTTACCTTATCTCCGGGTTTATGTGCTTTGATGGCTTCAGAAAGGTCATCCGGGCTTTCTATTTTCTTATCGTCGATCTTTTTGATAATGTCTCCTCCTTTAAGTCCCATTTTCTCGGCGGCGCTTTCTTTAGTAATATCCGTTACTTCAGCCCCTTCTTCTACTTTTTCAGTTGTTACACCCAGCATCGCCCTATTGCTGTTTTCGTTGAAAAATTGAAAATTGTCTCCGCCGCCTTCATTAAAATTCCAAGCTCCACCGGCTCTGGGAGTCCGAAGTAAAGAGAGTGATTCAATATCCTTCAGCTTATTCAGCTTTACGTGCAGGTCGCCATTTTTATCTTTGAATTCATCCAGAGGCTTACCATTCACCAATACTTTGTCCCCGGTGATCTCAATAAGCACTTTATCATTTTTCTCTCGTTTGCTGGTTATAATTATCTGTCGTACATCTTTTTTTTCTTTATCTCCCTTTTCCTCTTTTTCTTCTTTTTGGGCCAATAAAGAAACAGGAGCCACCAGCGCCAGCACTATACTGTAAGCGGCGATCTTTTTCCACAAATGTTGCATACGTTTTGATTTTATGATTAACTACGTTTGTTTTCGTATTTCAAATATAAAGGTATTTTCTGAAATACGAAATGTTTCGGAAATGTTAAAGAATGGTATTCCCCAGCCGGTTCAATCAATGGATGAGCGGATTGATCGCTTCATAAGTTTTGGCCGGATGATCATCAACCATTTCCTCTCCGATATAATGCATACCGCATTTCTCCAACACCCGCAGGGAGCCGATATTGGCTGGCATGGCCCTTCCGACAATGCGCTGCAGGCCCAGTTTCTCAAACCCATATTTTAGGCAGGCAAAAGCCGCCTCAGTGGCATAGCCTTTTCCCCAGGAATGCTTAAAGAACCTATAGCCGAGATCAATTTCATAATCTCTTTCCGGCCGGGTCTTCAGTCCACACCATCCTATAAATTCGAGGCCCGGCTTACTATGTACCGCCCAACGCCCATGATTATATAGAGCATACTGGGGAAGAATGACTTTTTCTAATATCTCAGCAGCGTGGGTTTCGTTTCTTACAGGGTCGCCGGTGTAAAGTGTTACATCGGGATCGAGGTTTAATTCGTAGATAAGGTGCGCATCTTCCGGGGTGAAGGTGCGCAGCAATAAACGTTCTGTTTCGATGACAATATTCATAGTAAAAGTTCGTACGTATTTTTACTAACCGGAAAGTGGTATTGCTGTTTAAAATAAAATCCAGACTTTTGAATAACTATCTAAACTACTGTCTTTCTTTATGGTATATATTATATCAGGCTTTATTATAGCCCTTTGTATAGTTGTCATCATCTTTGGTTTGCGGGTTCTTAAGGAAAACAGGCAGATCAAAAAAGATCTCAAAAAAAGACAGGACGATGATGAAAAGGTCCGATTTTAAAGACCTTTTATAATAGTTTTTTGACTGCTTCTATAACCTGCTGAAGGGAACCAGGTTCCTGGCCGCCTGCTGTAGCCAGCGTTTTCTGTCCTCCTCCGCCGCCTTTGATCAATGGAGCGATATGTTCTTTAATGATCTTACCTGCATCCAGGTTTTTTGCAACCACCACTGTTTCTGAAATACCAACCGCAACGAAAGGTTTTCCTCCAAGGTTTACACAAAGTACTGCCACATGGTCACGCAGATGGTTCTTGAGGTCAAAACATAATTTCTTTAAAGCATCCGCATTGCTCACTTCCACGATATCACCAATAAAGTTAACTCCATTGATGATCTCATCTTTTTGCAGTAATTCATTTCTTATGCCCACCAATTGTCTTGCTTCCATCGAATCAACATGCTTTTTCAGTTCTGCATTTTCTGTCTGCAGGTTCTCTATCGCTTTTTGAATGTCTTTGGGGTTCTTCAGGGTTTCATGAAGAGTTTTCAGCAAACCGAATTGTTCGTTCACATATTCTTCTGC